>DLAR01000019.1 GCA_002494015.1 Porphyromonadaceae bacterium UBA7042
GATTCTTCAACCATCGCAAAGGGGCACCTCTCCGAGGTGCATTGGTGTCTCGTGTGCTAAACCCCGATGGGGGCTGGTTTTAGTGGTGTGGGGATTAGTCTAATTGGTCGGATTGGTCTAATTAGTCTAATGTGTCGAATTGGCCACATGGGGTTTCGTGTGGCATCGCCGCTCCGCGGCTCAATGTCACTGACTTAACGAGTTTGCTATTGCGCCGCGATGGTTATAGTTTTGATTTCCAGTAGTCGCTGAGGACGGCCCAGTCGTAGAATCCGGGGGCGACAGCGGGAAGGGGGAGTGTGGCGGGACGCTCGTTGTGGCGGATGTGGGCGAGGGTGCGCCCGTCGGTCGCGTCGCGGTAGAAAATAATCTGGAGATTGGCGGCCATGGGGGATGCCTTGAAGTCCTGCCAAGCCTCGCAGTAAAGGACCGGGTCGCTCTCGGCGCATGAAAGTCCGTCGAGGTCCATCAGTGAGAGGAGGCGTATCAGGAATGTGTCATGGCCGAAGTGCAGCGACACTCCCGGCTCGCGGGACGAGGCCGCGTTGTCGCCGATTTCGATAAGCCGTCTCAGCAGAGACCTTGCGCTCAACGGGCCTGTGTCACCGGCGGCCGTGGCGCGGCCGTGACGGTAGTACATTTCGTAATTTTTAGCCTGCCACAGGTTGAAAAGCTCGTCGGCGGTGAAGATGTCAAGCAGTTGCTCGTCGAGGCCGGTCACGTCCTGAATGGCGATGGCGATGTCATAGAGAATCTTGGTGGCATATCCCGGATGGGTTATTTCGGCCGGGTCGACAAAGAGTGCTGCCATCAGGCGGTCAGTCGGCACAACCGAGTCGCGGAACGCGCGCCACGACGTGCGCCACGCGGCGGTGTCTTTTCCCATCGCGACTGACTCGGGTGAACGGTGGGCGATGAAGTCCATGTCGCCCGGGGTGGCATGTCGCTCGATGCGCAGCGAGGGGTTGCGTTCTTTCAGTCTCTCGCAGAACGCGGCCATGCTGACGATGCAGCGCGGCTCGACCGACGAGCGGGCGATGACGAGTGCCGTGTCGGCAAAGAGGTGGGGAAAGCGGTCCATCATGCGCGAGGCTATGGCCTTGTGCTGCTGCTCGCCGAGCGGCGACAATTCGCCCGAGTGCCCGCGCGCATGGCGGCCTATGCGCCCGACGCGCTCCATGACATCGCGCCCGAGCGGGGTCAGGTTTCCGGCACGCTCCTGAATGGCGAAAATGGTGTCGGCGATGTCATATTGTTTCTCGTTGATGGCCCATCGGGATCCGTGCCGCCCGTAATGGGCGATGTAGAACGGTTTGAACCCGTCGGGAGCATCGGGGAGGGAGTCGGTAGTAAAAGGATAGGCGAAATATATGCCCCCGGCTTTCTCGGGGGTTTCGGCAATCTCCTGTCGCATCTCGTCGCGTGTGATGGCTGCCGCCGACAGGGTTACGAGCGATAAAAACAGCGTGAACAGGCGGCTCATTTCGTTATCTCTGTGCAGTTGACAAACATCGGGGGCAGTCCGCCGTTGACGGTGAAGTCGCGCAGCGTGATGCGCGATGCGCAGTCGGCATAAAGTCCTACGTTGGGGGCCGAGACAAAACCTTCGCCCACACAGGGCCGGCGGTCAAACGTGCCGCCGGGATAGGGGGAGCGTTTCACGAAGTCGACTGTTACATTGTCGAATGTTATGCCTGAAATTTTGCCCGGCTCGTCGCCGCCGATGAATATTCCGTTTTCGGTGACGCAGGTTATGTTGTTGAAACGGATGTCGCTGACCTTGCCGCATCGCCCCTCGGTGGCACCCTTGGGGAACCGCCATCCGGCATCCTTGTGGTTGCCGACGGCGCGTGGGTAGGAGGTTATGTAGATGGGTTCCGACTTGCCCCACCACACGTCGGAGAACAACCGGCAGTCTACCGCCATGTTGCTGAAGGTCACGTCGCTGACCGTTCCCTCGTCGCGGTTCTGAATGCCGATGCCACGGTTGCTCTCGGTGATGATGCAGTTGTCAAAGAGGACACGGTTTATGCTGTCCATGTTCTCAGAGCCGATTTTGACGGCGCAGGAGCGGGAAGTCATGATGCAGTTGGTGACCACGATGTCGCGGCATGGGCCGTATTGCTCAAACTCGCGGCGGTTCTTGAGGCAGATGCAGTCGTCGCCGCTCTCGATGAAGCAGCCGGTGATGCGCACCTTGCGCGAGTGGTCTATGTCGATGCCGTCGCCGTTGCGGATTTTAAGGTTGTTGAGCAGCGAGATGTCGCTGATGGCCACGTCGTAGCACCCGACGAGGTGGATTGTCCAGTAGGCGCTGTTTCTGACAGTCACGTCGGTGATATTGACCTTGCGGGCATTGACGAGGGTGAGCACATGGGGTCGCGGGTCAAAGTCGGTCACGGGTTTGAGCTCGTAGGAGTCGTCGAGTTCTTTCCCCATGAAAGCCACTCCGTTGCCGTCGATGGTTCCGGTTCCCGTAATCGAGATGTTCTCGATGTCTTTGCCCGAGAGCCACATCATCCCCTCGCCACGGTTGTCGCCAAAGGCGCTTTCGGTGTAGACAGCCTCGTCGGGGTTGGCAAGTAGCATCGAGTTAGGCTCGAAATGGAGGTTTACGAATGATTTCAGGTGAATCGGCCCTGCCAAGAATGTTTTTCCGGCAGGAAATATCACCGTGCCGCCGCCGTTCTGGCTGCAATGGTCGATGGCTTTCTGTATGGCGGCGGCATCGTCGGTCTTTCCGTCGCCTGCCGCTCCAAAATCGGTCACTGAATAGATGGTCGAGTCGTGCTGTCCCGCACACGAGGCGAGAACGAGAAGCAATAATGTGATGAACGATATATTTTTCATGAAATGAGATGTTTTAAACCCTTACAGCACAGCCGGAGGCAGGGTCTGTCCCCATTGCGAGGGGGAGGGGCCCATGACGAATTTCAGCGTCTTGCCGGCAAGGATGTCGTCGTGGGAGATATAGCTTTTGTCATAAGGGATGTCGTCGAGGGTCGCCGACTGGATGTAGATATTGGTCGGAGATGCGTTTTCGGCAATTATGGTGAATGTCTTGCCGTTTTCAAGGGCGATTTCGGCGCGGGGGAATGACGGAGAGCCTATTATATAATAAGGTGTGGCGGGGCACACGGGGTAGAACCCGAGGGCGGCAAATATATACCATGCCGACATCTGTCCGGCATCGTCGTTGCCCGACAGTCCGCCGGGAACACCGAGGTATTCGGTCTCCAAGATGTGGCGCACGGCGCGCTGTGTCTTCCACGGCTCCCCGGCATAGTTGAACAGCCACGCTACCTGATGGCATGGTTCGTTGCCGTGCCAGTAGCGGCCCTCGGCATCGCTGAACTCGCGCGGGAGGAACGACGAGCGGTACAACGCGCTGTAAAACTTGGTCAGATCTTTGACGCTGCCTCCCTCGACGCTTATCAGGCCGAGGCGGCAGTCCCAGATGTCGGACAGCTCGCGACGGGTGCGGTCAAAGTCGTCGTGGGGGATTTCGGCCTCAAGGTTGGCCAGCGCGCCTGCCATGTCGGTGAACGACGAGGCCGCCCTGACTGTCACCGGGTCGGCGGTACCGTTGACACGGAACCTGACGTAGGCCCCGATGCCGGGTTGCTTTTCAATCACAGTGGCTCCGGCGACGACCGAGTCACCCGCGAATGTGCCCCATTCGGCGAGGTCGCGGTCGAGCTGTACGACAAAATATCCGGCATAACCCGCAGGCTCGCCCCATCCTTGGTAGATGCGGTGGACCGGGTTGTAGCCTCTAATCTGCCGTTTGGCAGTGTCGACCTCGACATATCCGGCCCCCTCGTCGCTGTTGGGGTTCACGACGAGGTAGCCGTCGCCGGCGTTATCGTAGGTGAAACGGAAAATCGCGGCACGGAAGCGGCCTGTCATCTCGGCGGTAATACCTTCGTCGAGCAGTCGGTTGCGGTAGTAGGAAGGGGTGGAAACCTCGTGGGCGTGGTCGACGCGTGATGCTCGTGCTTCGGGGGAGCATCGCAGCGTTCCGGCGAGCGGCATGAGTGTCATCGAGCCATAATCCTGAGTGCATCCGCCGACAATCCAGTGGGAGTTGCGGAAACCTTGCAGCAGCGAGTCGAGGTAATAGTAGGGGGCGATGCATTTCTGCTCGGTGTCGCGGGTCTGCGGTGTCCAAAAGTTCATGCCGTGGGGTTCCAGAACGGCGGGAAGGCACTGGCCGAATTCTTCGGTGTTTTTGCCAAACAGTCCGGCAGTGCGAGTCTCGGACGGCGCGGTCCCGATGCGTGTCTCGACATATTGGACAGGCCGTCGCGACGTGGCACACGCCGCACATCCGAGTAACAGTATGCAGGTTAAAATGGTATTAGCTTTCATCGCCCCAAAGTTACGCAAAAAAAAACTGCGATTTATCTTGTTTTTGTAGCGTTAAATCGCGATGCACAGACAAAATCAGTCATCGCTCGCCTTCCTGTCAGACAGCTGTTTTAGACTCATCTTTTTCTCGTAATAATATAGTGTATAGAGGGCGGCCGCGCCGATGACGGCGCATGGGATTCCGGCCAAGGCGGGGGAAGCCAGTCCGAATCCGCGTCGGATGACATAGCCGCCCAAGGCTGCTGCGACAGCGTTGGAAACATTGAACGCAATCTGGATTCCCGCGCCTCCGAGCATCTCCCCGCCCTTGGCATAACGGACGATGAGGTATTGCAACGGTCCTCCGATGCCGAAAAGAAGTCCCGGGGCGACGAATGCAAACAGCAACGACGGGATTCTGTCGGCGGCCAACAGGTACATCGGCGGCAACATCAGGATGGCGATCGTGGCAATGACGGCGGTGACGATGGAGGGGGAGTAGCGGTCAGACAGCCGTCCGGCCACATAGTTGCCGACCACCATTCCTGCGCCCACCAATATCATGATCAGCGTCATCGACGATTCGGAGAAACCGGCCACCTTTGTCATAATCGGTGATATGTAGCTCAACCAGCAATAGATGCTTGCCTGACCGAAGAACACCCCGGCATATATGAGCCACGGGGCACGGTTGGAAAGAAAGCGGAACTGGCCTTTTACGCCAGTGTCGGGCAATGGCGACAATGGTGGCACCCAGCTGCGGATGGAGATGAATGTAACCAGTCCCGTCACGGCGACGATTCCGAAGGGGAGCCGCCACGAGAGAATCTGGCACAAAAAGGTGAATGCCGGCACGCCGACGAGGTTGGCGACCGTCATGCCGCCGATGAGTACGGCGACTGCCGATGCTCCTTTACCCTTGTCGGCCAGTCGTGAGCAGACGATGGCTCCGGCTCCGAAAAATGCGCCGTGGGGAAGTCCGGCGATAAATCTCGCGGCAAGGAGGCAGCCGTAATTGGGCGACACGGCGACCAGTGCGTTTCCGGCGGTTATCACTGCGGCAAGCAGCAACATCAGTCGGCGCAGCGGTAATTTGCGCAGAAACAGCAGCGACGGGGCACCGACGGCCACACCGGCCGAATAGGCTGAAATCAGGTGTCCGGCCTCGGTGATGCTGATGCCTAAATCAGAGGCAATATCGCTCAGGATTCCCATCATCCCGAATTCGACTATCCCGAGCGCGAATGTGCCGAATGCAAGCGATAGTAACGATTTCTTCATAAAACAATCTTTTTTAGACACACCTGTTTTTATATATGACAGGTGGAGAATAACGCACAAATTTTATAGCTGTCCCAGCTCGACCTTGGTTGCGACGCGCTCGATGATGGCGTCTTTGCGGTCCTTGTCGGGGTTGTAGCCGGTCTTGAGGTTCACACCGAAAAAGCGGCCGAAAGTCTGCCAGAACCCGGCGCGGAACGAGCCGAGGAACGCTTTGAGAATGTTGTAGCTTGACTGGTTGGTCTCGCGGTTGATGAGTTTTATGAGCATCTGGGCCTGAGACTTAGTGAATTTTTTCAAGACAGGCTTGTATTGCTCGAAAACCGCCGACTCCATCTCTTTCAAGTGCTTTTCGCGCTCGGCCTGAGTGGGGAATGTCTCGATATACTCGTAAGTCTCTATTAGTGTCTCGCAGATGAGCTTGGCATAGGGGAGAGTCTTTTTGACATCTCTGACCGTTTTCCAGTAAAATTCCTCCTCTTTCTTGTTTTTGAATTTCAGTTCGGGAAAAACGGTCACCTCGCTCAGAACAAGCATGAGTGTTTCCTCGCCGTCGATGTCGGTGTAATAGTATCCCTGAATCGGTTTTACGCGCCCGCTGCCTGCCTGTGGTTCCGACTCGGTGTCAAGCGCGGTCTGCCCTGCTGCCATGAAGAAGCACAATGCACAGGTGACGGTGCATAGCATCAGTCGCTTTATGTCAATCAGAGGATAACGCATTAAGAGAAGTGGTGGCTTACGGGTTGTTTTTGACCGGCGGGTAATCGACAGTATAGTGGAGGCCGCGTGACTCCTTGCGCTCCTTGGCCTGACGCATGATGAGGTAACCCACGTTGATTATGTTGCGCAGTTCGCAGATTTCGCGTGATGCCTTGGAGCACTTGAACAGCTTCTCGGTTTCCTCATAGAGGATGTCGAGGCGGTTCCAAGCGCGGTCGAGGCGCAGATTGCTGCGCACTATACCAACGTAAGTGCCCATAATCTGGTTCACTTCCTTGATGCTCTGAGTGATAAGCACCATTTCCTCGGGGTGGCGCGTGCCCTCGTCGTTCCACTCGGGGACATCCTCGCGGAAGGGGTAGTGGGGCGCGTTTTCGATGACATGGCGCGCAGCCGCGTCGGCATACACGACAGCCTCGATGAGCGAGTTGGATGCAAGGCGGTTGCCGCCGTGCAGACCTGTGCATGAACACTCGCCGACGGCATACAGGCGGTGAATCGACGACTCGGCGTTGGTGTCTACCTTGATGCCGCCACAAAGATAGTGGGCCGCCGGGGCCACGGGGATATAGTCCTTGGTGATGTCGATTCCCAGCGAAAGACAGTGGGCATAGATGTTGGGGAAATGATGTTTCGTTTCCTCGGGGTCTTTGTGGGTCACGTCGAGATACACATGGTCGTCGCCGTGGAGTTTCATTTCAGAGTCGATGGCGCGGGCCACGATGTCGCGTGGCGCGAGGGATAGGCGCGGGTCATACTTGTTCATGAACTCCTCGCCGCGCTTGTTGCGCAGCACGGCCCCGTAGCCTCTCATGGCCTCGGTGATGAGGAACGACGGGCGGTCGCCGGGATGATATAGGGCGGTGGGGTGGAACTGGATGAATTCCATGTCCTTCACCGTTCCCTTGGCGCGGTAGACCATTGCGATTCCGTCGCCTGTGGCCACGAGGGGATTGGTGGTGGTGCGGTAGACGGCTCCCACGCCGCCGGTCGCCATCAGTGTCACGCGCGACAGGAAGGTGTCGACCTGTCCCGTAGCGGTGTCAAGGACGTAGGCTCCGTAACAGGTAATGTCGGTGGTGCGGCGGGTGACGATTTTGCCGAGATGGTGCTGGGTTATGATCTCGATGGCAAAATGATTCTCGAAAATGTCGATATTGGGATTGCTGCGCACAGCCTTTATCAGCGACTGCTGGATTTCATAACCGGTGTTGTCAGCATGGTGGAGAATGCGGAACTCGCTGTGACCGCCCTCGCGGTGGAGGTCGAAATTCCCGTCGGGATTCTTGTCAAAGTCCACCCCCCATCCGATAAGTTCCTTAATCTGTTCAGGGGCGCCCTTTACCACTTTCTCGACGGCCGCAGGGTCGCTGAGATAGTCGCCGGCAATCATGGTGTCGCGGATGTGCTTGTCAAAGTCATCGACTTCAAGGTTGGTGACCGATGCCACACCGCCTTGCGCAAGCGCGGTGTTAGCTTCATCAAGCGTTGTCTTACAAATCAACGCCACACGTCCTGTCGAGGCCACTTTCAGGGCGAAACTCATCCCGGCAATGCCGGAACCGATTACAAGATAGTCATATTTGCGAGTCATCGTCGGTATTACGAATAAAATTGCGGTGAGAGTCCGGCCACCCGGATTCCCACCGCAAATATACACAATTTTCGCGAATCAGTTATATCCTTAATTAGATAAGTAAGTGTTCAAAATTAAACGATAGTAAGTGAAAATGGAATCTTTTATACAATCTGCGGCTTGTTTTTGCCGCTTCCGGCTTGTCGCTCAGTCGAATATCTCGATATTCTCCTTCGCTCCGCACCTGAATCGACTAAAAAACAAGCTCGCATATTGTATAAATTAAATTTGAACACTCACTTATTCAAATTAAAACGATAATATTTTTGCAGTAGATGCCGAGGGGGAATCTTTCATATCAACAGCTTGTCCTTTCGGGCCGTTTTGGCTGCGGAACGAAAGAGTACAACTCGCTATACGACTGAACGACAAGGCCAAAACGCCTCCAGAATGACCGCGCTTTTGATATGCATTTAGAGGGCGTTTCATAACAAATGTTAATCCAAAATGGTAGCATCTTTCAGTTAACTCGTTATTACACAGCGGGAGCATAGCTGTGGCTATGTGACCGAGGTGTAATGACGAGGCAGC
>DLAR01000013.1 GCA_002494015.1 Porphyromonadaceae bacterium UBA7042
TTATCGGACAGCAATAAAAAAAATTTAAGGCCGGGAACAAAATCTCGCCAGCTTGAAAACGTTTCTATATTATCATGGATGTCCTGACTCCCCAACAACGCCGCCGCTGCATGCAGGCCAACAAAAGTTTCGGAACCAAGCCTGAACTGGCCTTGGGCCGATTGCTGTGGAGTTGCGGCCTGCGTTACCGCAAACATCCTAAAAATGTCACCGGACGGCCCGATTTCTGTATCAGGAAATACCGGCTGGCCATATTTGTCGACGGCGAGTTCTGGCACGGGCGCGACTGGGAAGATAAAAAGAAAAACCTGAAGGGGAACCGCGACTTCTGGATTGCGAAAATCGAGCGCAACATCGAGCGCGACCGCCGTGTCAACACCACTCTTTCTGCAGATGGGTGGAAAGTGTTCCGGTTCTGGGAGACCGACATCAGAAAACACCCCGGCCGCTGTATCGGCGCCGTCCTCCGCTATCTCGCCGGCTTCACGAGCGAATCCGCGCCCCAGTACATACCCGCCGACTACACCCTCGACACCCCCTCGGCTCCCATCGCCGCCGACCCCGGGGTGGAATATGGAGACGGATAGGTCTCTTTATACATCAATCCCCTGTTCTTTTGCAATATTTTTAAGTTTATCCATTTTGGGTTTACTATTATTTTTCAATCCCCATTGATTAGAAATCACCACTCTTACTCCATCAATTGTCTTAATAATATCGCTTTCATCCATAAACCATCTTCGGGTATCCCGTACTTGGGTTATGTCCTCAATAAAATTTTTTCTGCCGAATAATCCATATAATTGTTTGAATCTTAAAGCGGAATTTTTCTCCAATATTTGCCTTATCAGGCCATAAGCATATCTTTGGACTGTTCCACTATTGCGTTTTATTTGTAAAATATCATTTGACCCATTCATATCAGTATTATTATTGGCTACTCGTTCTTCAAGTTTAGTCGATTCGCTGATTGGCATACTTATGCTAAAAACAACCTGACTTAACGCCGTTTCTATAACATCTTCATTCTCTCCTTGCTCCTTCAGATATTTTTTTAACGCACAACACAGGTCCTTTTGAAATTTCTCTGACGTAATTTCAGACATTAATCTATCAACATCCGACTTAAATTTCTTGTTATATTCCTGTTTCTTTATATATTCTAACACAGAATTGACAGAAAACTTATCTTCTGAAAAAAGCGATACAAAATCGCCCCCCTTGACTTCATTCGAATCAAATGAAATTTTCAATACGAGGACGGGGAGAGAACCATCTCCCATCTTTTTGTAATACACTTCTATTTCGTCACCTATGTATATGCCTACGGGTACCTCAAGCTGTTTCATATAAGAAACCAGCTGTTCAATATTCCTTTGAGTCCTTATATGGCTGGGCTTTTTTATCTCAATTACAAATTTATTACTATCATCTTTAGTTACAACAATATCCGGAATCAGCCTTTCTGTAGACCCCAGTTGCAAAGTTGGCTGTTCACTTATCTGTTCATCACACCAACCAAGACCATTCTCTAAAATTAAATCTTTAATAGAGTTTTGATATTCAATTTCAGTCTGCGTATTCGCATATCTCATTGACCGGCAAATACTACTCCAATTTCTCATAAAACAGATGTATAAATTAGATGTGGAAAATAATGCCCATTTTATTTAGGTGATTGCCAGAACCATGCCTCGTCGGTGGTGATGCGGCCGGCAGTGGTGTAGTTGGAATCCACGGGTGTCAAGGCGACAACGACTCCCTGCTGATGGGACGAGGGACCCTCAGGCTCGGCCTGCTGGATTGTGTTGCACGACATGATATACAAATTCTTGGCCATGTATTCATCGAGGTATTCCTCCTTGGTCTGCTTGATCTGATGGTTCCAGTTGGCATCCTCGTTAAGGACAAGCGGCAAGTCATGCTGCAAGCGGTAACGCACTTCCGAGGGGCCGAGCAGAAGGCCGTTTTCATCGGAGACAAAGGCGGCAACTGTCGGGTCGAGCCACACCCATTTGTCGAGCGACTCGCTCCACGCCACACATATCACATGGCAGTCGCTGTCAGTGTTCCAAGCCTTTGACTGACAGGTGACATAGCGCGCCGGAATACCCTCGGCAAGCAGTGCCTCGGTCAGCACAAAAGCAAGCATGCGGCAGTTGACACCGCGATTGTCACGACGACATATATCATACATGTTCCTAAGGTTCAGCGGTCCTTCGGGCCAAACCGAGCTACCATCGTGGGGAATCGAGTCGTGAACCCAGTAAAGCAGCCGTTTCATGCGCGAGATGTCATTGCCGTTTCCGGCAATGCTGTCGAGGTTGAACCGCTCCCTTGACAGCGCGAGCAGCGAGTCGGCAGCCGGAGCGTAGCTGAACGGGGAGCCGTCAGTCTCCGCCGCACAATAGGCCGGAGACTCTTTAAGCAACTGGAGTTTGGTCTTGAAAAAATCGAGACTTTTACCTGTTTCTTCCTGCTGTCTGAACGTGGCGGCTACATCACCCATGCCCGTCTTTTCGGCGACACTGATAAGGTGGGGCAATGCCGGGACAGTGATGTTGGGCATGAACGAAGACTCGTTATTGTTGTATTTTTCAACCGTTTTCACCATTTGGGCAAGATAGTCTTTCAATCCCGGCCAAGCGAGATAAGCAGCCGGATTAGCAGGATAAACCGAATCATTCTCGCTGTAATACACCGGGCCGTTGACAGTGACGTTCTTCAACCCGGGACACTCATCCCAGTCAAAGTCGGACCTGACGAGTATCGGGCCGTTGAAAACCACCTCGCTGAGTTGCGGACAGTTTCCGGCGACAGTATTGGCCGAGCTGGTGACCGGACCGTTGAACTCTATGCGTCTCAGCCGTGGACAGTTTAAGGCAAACGTCCCGTCAAAATGCATCAGAGGGCCGCTGACAGTGACACTTTCAAGATTGGGCAGTCCGTAGAAACATCCGCCGGGGAGATAGTCGGCCCCGCCGTAGACAATTGTTTTCAACCCGGTCAGATTTTCGTCACTCGGATTCAAGCCGTGACCACTGACAGCAGGAAGTTCAAGCCGCGTCAGAGCGGTGTCGCCATAAATCCAGTAGTCACCGAGCGTGACCCCCTCGGGCACCTTCATCTCCCTGACTTGGGAGCGGTTAAAGGCCATCGCCTCGATAGCGTCAAGACGCGAGGGGAGGACGACCTCCTCAACCGGCGAGTCGGCAAACATTATGACCGGGATTGCGGTCTGAGACGTGATGAAGAAAGAACGGCCGCCGGGAAACGCCACAAATGGCCGTCCCGACTTGTCAAACGTCACATCTTTTAAATCAACCCGTCTGATTTTGCGCCCGGTCTCCTGATGGAGCGAGTCACGGCCACAAAGCCAGCGCAGATGCCTCACGTCATCGTTGTTGAGCGTCCCTTTCAGCGTGAGGTCGTCGACATCGGCTGCTGCGTCGGCTGAAAGCAGTGTGGTGAATGTTCCGGGAGTCTTGACCTCCACGGTCACTGACCGTGAGGCTGCGAAAGCCGGGATACAGAGCAGAGTCCCCATAACGGCCCATCGGAAAATAATTGATAAAGACATGGTTTTAAAAAGGTATTATTACAACTGCTGCAAAGTTAATAATTTAAAGCAAATAGCAACTAACTATTTTTTTGATATTCGCAAAAAACTGCGTAAATTTGCGATACTTATTGATGTGATTTAAAAATACAGATTATAATCTATGGCACAGATAAAATGCGTGGGCATTCTCACCTCGGGAGGTGACGCCCCGGGCATGAACGCTGCAATCCGCTCGGTTACCCGCTCGGCTATCTTCGGCGGACTGAAAGTCAAGGGTATCTACCGTGGTTACCGCGGCTTGATTACCGACGAAATCATCGAGTTCAAGACTCAGAATGTTTCCAACATCATTCAGGCCGGAGGCACCATCCTGAAAACGGCCCGCTGCAAGGAGTTCACCACCCCCGAAGGCCGTCAGCTCGCCTATGACAACATGCGCCGCCATGAAATCGACGCCCTCGTGGTCATCGGCGGTGACGGCTCGCTGACCGGCGCCCGCATCTTTGCCAACGAGTTCAACTTCCCCATCATCGGCCTCCCCGGCACAATCGACAACGACCTCTACGGCACCGACACCACTATCGGCTATGACACCGCCCTCAACACAATCATGGAATGTGTCGACAAAATCCGTGACACCGCCACAAGCCACGAGCGTCTTTTCTTCATCGAGGTAATGGGGCGCGACGCTGGATTCCTCGCACTCAACGGCGCGATTGCGTCGGGTGCCGAGGCGGCCATCATCCCCGAGATTTCAACCGAGGTCGACCAGCTCGCCGAACTTATCGAGAACGGTTTCCGCAAGAGCAAGAACTCGTCAATCGTCCTCGTGGCTGAGAGTCCCGTCACCGGCGGCGCGATGGCGCTTGCCGAGCGTGTCAAAAACGAGTATCCCGGCTATGACGTGCGCGTCTCCATTCTCGGACACCTCCAGCGAGGCGGATCCCCGACGGCCCACGACCGCATCCTTGCATCGCGCATGGGCGCGGCCGCAATCGACGCGCTTCTCGAAGACCAGCGCAACGTAATGATCGGTATCCGCAACGATGAGATTGTCTATGTCCCCTTCTCCAAGGCCATCAAGAACGACAAACCCATCAACCGCGAGCTTCTCGACACCCTGCGCCGTCTGTCGATTTAAAAAAATCCACATAAGGTTGAAAAAGTCAACAGCCTGTTGGCTTTTTCAACCTTTCCAACTTCAATAATGCAATGATTCAGGTCACAGGCGTTTCCAAAAGCTACGAGCGGCTACAAGTGCTCCACGACATCAATCTGTCGATTGGTGACGGGGAATTTGTGTCTATCGTTGGGCCGAGCGGGGCGGGAAAAACAACCCTGTTGCAGATTATCGGCTCCCTTGAACGCCCTGACAGCGGAATCGTGGCGTATGACGGCGAAGACATCGTTGCGATGAAAGAGGAACGGCGCGCCCGTTTCCGCAACCGCAACATAGGGTTCGTGTTCCAGTTCCACCAGCTGTTGCCCGAGTTCACAATCAACGAAAATGTCGCGATGCCGGCCATGATAGGCGGCAAGAGCCGCCGCGAGTCAATGGCCCGCGCGGCCGAAATCCTAACCCGCATGGGACTCGCCGACCGACTCGACCATCGCCCCTCACAGCTGTCGGGCGGAGAGCGGCAACGCGCCGCCGTGGCCCGCGCCCTCATCAACGACCCGAGGGTAATACTTGCCGACGAGCCGTCGGGAAGCCTTGACAGTCAGAACCGCCGAGAACTTTACGACCTCTTTTTCAGGCTGCGGCATGACACCGGGATGACATTCGTCATCGTTACCCACGACGAGTCGCTGGCTGCTGACAGCGACCGCATTATCCACATGAAAGACGGACAGATTATAGCATGAAACACCGCATCTTAGCACCCGTTGCCATTCTTGCCGCACTCACCTCGTGCAGCATCAACGAAGACACCGTCGACGGACCCGTCGACAAGACTCTCTACGACATCGTGACATTTGACGGCAATGTCGACGGACATGCCCGGTTTTCATTTCAGCAGGTCAACGACTCACCCCTCGTCAACCTCGTCGCCCAAGGCGAGTTGCAATCCGACGACCTCAAGGAGGGAGCGCGTCTATACATTATATATATCCCCGAGAGCGGACTCCCCTACACCTCGGGCAATATCACCCTGCGCGGGGCCGCGTTTATCAACTCGGGTCCAATCGTCGAGCAAGAGATGAACGATGACATGAGCCTGTGGAACCGCGACAAAGTTTATGTTTACAGCCTGTGGCGCAGCGGCAACTACATCAACCTCCACTGCCGTCTGACCTACAGCTCCGAGCCACGCACATTCCGCCTCACCGTCGACCCCGCCACCATCGGCAACGAATATCCCGACCTCTATATCCACCACGAAATGTCCTCCCCCAACGACAACCACGACCGAGGCTACTACGCATCATGGGACATGACCACCGTCTGGACCCTCCCCTCCACACGAGGCGTAACAATCCACGTCGCCAACTCCAACCTCCCCCAGACCACATTCACTTTCAGCAAGTGAAATGCAGAATGAGCTCGAATCAGAACTATAATAAAATTGTAAATGTTAATAATGTAACTAATTCCCGGGGTTAATATCATTAAAATTTGCGGTATAGACATAATTGTATTATATTTGCAAAAATAAGTAATGGGCTGAAATTATTTAATATACAACTATGATACGTTCAATTCCCAATCCTCCTATGGGCCAAGAAGACATTACCCGTTTCCGCCGCCACTTGGAGAAACATCTCCGAGGAAATTTTAGCGCCAAAG
The DNA here is from genome assembly GCA_002494015.1 of Porphyromonadaceae bacterium UBA7042. Taxonomy (GTDB): domain Bacteria; phylum Bacteroidota; class Bacteroidia; order Bacteroidales; family Muribaculaceae; genus Duncaniella. Next base: position 6,351 of record DLAR01000013.1, read on the forward strand.
AACGGGAGGTGATAGCTTCTCGGGAAGCTCGTGCAAAAATGAATGTTCAACGAATAATCGCCAATTGTGGCGGAAAGAACCCGCTGCTTGGATATTGATTTCCAAATACGGATTATGAATGATGCAGACTACGAGAGTATGTCTGCCTTTTCCTGCGGGGTTAAAAGTCTTGACGATTTCTTTAGATACGAGGTACGAGAATGCGTAAATAGACATTACCTTGCAGCTTTTTGTGCTGTCTTAAACAATGGAGAAATTGCAAGTGCCTTTACTCTAATGAACGATGCCCTCATGATTGGCGGGGAAACAGAGAAATCTGATTTTATTGAAGGTCTCAGATATGAAGTAGGAACGGACACTGTCGATTTTTTCAACCGACAAACATCCTATCCGGCCATTAATATAGGCCATCTTGGAGTTGCTACCGCCTACCAAAATCACGGTATCGGCATGGCAATCGTAGACCTTGTTGCTGATACTTTTTCCAAATACAGACAGGCTGGTTGTCAATTTATTACTATTGACTCGTTAAACAATCCTCGTACAACCAAATTTTACCTCGCCAACGGCTTTTCTTTTCAAACTGACAGAGATTTTTATTCACTTACAAGACGTATGTACCGTATATTATAATGCTCTAAATAATTAAACGCGCCCCCGGCATTATATCGCAATGCCGGGGGCGCGTTTAATTATAGACTTTTGTGAAACGGGTACTACCGGGCATCAGGATGGCCCTCGTAGTAATTGATATAGGCGCGGTTGACGAGACGGGTGCCTCCGGGGGTCGGGTAGTCGCCCGAAAAATACCAGTCGCCGGGACAGGTGGGGACGGCCTGATGGAGGCCGTCGAGCGACTGGTAGATGATGTCGACCTCAGCGTTGATGTCGCCGTCGCGGGTCAGCATCTCCACAATCTTTGCCGATACTTCCTCGGGGGTAAATGGCTCGTAGATAGCCTTGACACAGTTTTCAATCTCGCTGTCGGGCAATCCTTCCTGAGCTTTGCAACGGCGATAGGTATCGTCGAGAATATCGGCGCGCCCCGTGTCTTTCAGCAGCTCCACGGCGGCGCGGAAGGCGATAAATTCGCCCATGCGTGACATGTCGATGCCATAGTAGTCGGGGTAACGCACTTGCGGCGACGAGGATACAACGACAATCTTGCGCGGATGGAGGCGGTCGAGCATCTTGAGAATCGACTGCTTGAGCGTGGTGCCGCGCACAATCGAGTCGTCGATGACCACGATGTTGTCCTTGTAATTCTCGATAATGCCGTAAGTCACGTCATAGACATGGGCAGCGAGATCGTTGCGCGACTCTCCTTCGGCGATGAATGTGCGCAGTTTGATATCCTTTATGGCGACTTTTTCCACCCGCAGGTTCCGGCCCATGATTTCGTCGAGTCTCTGCGGTGAAAGAGTCCCGTCACTGCTCGCGGCAAGGATTTCCTTCTGCTTGATGTGGTTCATCTGCTTTTCAAGCTCGGTCACCATGCCGATAAAAGCCACCTCGGCCGTGTTGGGGATAAAGGAGAAAACACTGTGGGCAAGGTCGTTGCCGATGCTTTTCATCACGGCGGGGACAATGTTGCGTCCCAATTGCTTGCGCTCGCGGTAGATGTCGGCATCGCTGCCTCGGGAGAAATAGATGCGCTCAAACGAACATCGCTGATTTTCCTTTTCGCCCAAAATGTCGGTGACGGTGATTTCGCCCTGCTTGGTGACAATAATCGCGCTGCCGGGTGTCAGCTCCCTGACAGCCGCACGGGGGACATTCAGGGTGGTCTGAATCACAGGGCGTTCCGATGCCACGACGACAATCTCGTCGTCATAATAATAGAACGCCGGACGGATGCCCTTGCTGTCGCGCAGAGCCATCATGTCACCCGAGCCGGTAGCGGCACAGATTACAAATCCGCCGTCCCAAGTCGGAGCGGCCGCTTCAAGCACGTTTCTAAGGTCAATGTTTTCCTCGATGGCGAGACCCAGCTGCGGGTCGACAAGCGTGTCGCGATACTTGCGGTAGACACGGTGGTTCTCCTTGTCGAGCGCGTCGCCAAGCTGTTCCAGAAGCACAATCGTGTCGCTGTAAAGGCGCGGATGCTGACCGCGGGCGACAATCGACTTGAAAACCTCGTCGACATTGGTCATGTTGAAGTTGCCGCACATCAGCAGGTTGCGCGACCGCCAGTTGTTGCGGCGCAGAAAGGGATGGACATAGGAGATTCCGCTCTTTCCGGTGGTGGAATAGCGCAGGTGCCCCATGTAGATTTCACCGAGAAACGGCGCCTCGCGTTCAATCCATTCGGCATCATGGCTGTCAATATCGGCCTGCGAGATGCAGCGGCGCACATTGTCAAATATCTCCTGAATCGCGCCCGACCCAAGAGCCCTTTCGCGGAACACATATTCCTGTCCCGGCTCGGCATGCTTTTTCACAACCCCGATTCCGGCACCCTCTTGCCCGCGGTTGTGCTGCTTTTCCATCAGAAGGTAGAGCTTGTTGATGCCGTAAAGGTAAGTTCCGTATTTTTTCTTATAATATTCGAGCGGCCTGAGCAACCTGATCATCGCCACGCCGCACTCATGTTTCAGCGGTTCCATAATGGAATGGTTTAAGGTTTAGGAGGGAGGTTTGAGGTTTAGGTTTAAAGTGTTTAATTCGCTGTTACCTAAACCTCAGACCTCCCTCTAAACTTAGCGTATAAACAACAGTTCGCGATACTTGGGCAGGGGCCACATCTCGTTGTCGACCATCAGCTCGAGCTTGTCGATGTGGTAGCGCACACGGTCGAGACAGGGAGCGACAGTCTCAGAATAGGCAATCGCTTTCTCACGCTCGTTTTCGATGCGGTTGGCAGCCTTGCGGGCATCTACCATCTTGTCGACCTCCTCGCGGATGGTGGCGGTGTGGTGCATGATTTTCTCCACGGTAGCCGAGTCCTGAGCCGACAGCTCGATACCCTTGTTGCCGGGGAAAAGAGTGCGGATTTTGACCATGTTGTCAAGCAGAATCGACAGATAGCGGGTGGCGACAGGCACGATGTGGTTGATGGCAAGGTCGCCGAGCACACGCGCCTCAATCTGAATCTTTTTGGTGTACATCTCCCACTTAACCTCGTTGCGGGCGGCAAGCTCGACGGGGGTCATGACTCCGGTCTTGCCAAACATCTCGATGGTTTCGGGCCGAAGGTATGCGTCAAAGATGCGGGGAACATTGGTCTCGCAGTCAAGGCCGCGGCGGGCGGCTTCCTCTTTCCATTCGTCGCTGTAGCCGTTGCCGTCAAAGTGGATTGCGCTCGACTTCTGGAGCAAAGCCTTGATTTCGGCAAGGAGGGCATGGTGGAGGTCTTCACCTTTTTCGAGACGGGCGTCAACTTTCTCCTTAAACTCGGCAAGCTGTTCGGCCATCGCGGCGTTAAGCGCGATCATAGCCGACCCGCAGTTGGCGCTCGACCCTACGGCGCGGAATTCAAAACGGTTGCCGGTAAAGGCGAAGGGCGACGTGCGGTTGCGGTCAGTGTTGTCCATAAGGATTTCGGGAATCTGCGACACACCGAGGCGCAGTTCCTCTTTCCCGGCCATAGCGATAAGCTCGTCTTTGTCTGACTTCTCGATTTTTTCAAGAATCTCGGCAAGCTGACTGCCGGTGAAGATAGAGATAATGGCCGGAGGAGCCTCGTTGGCGCCGAGACGGTGACCGTTGGTTGCCGACATAATCGAAGCCTTCAGCAACGCGTTGTGGCGATGCACGGCAGCCATGACGTTGGCGACAAATGTAATGAACTGGAGGTTGTCCTTGGGGGTTTTGCCCGGTGCAAAAAGCAGCACGCCGGTATCGGTGCCGAGGCTCCAGTTGTTGTGTTTGCCCGAGCCGTTGATGCCGGCAAACGGTTTTTCGTGGAGCAGCACACGGAAGTTGTGGCGGCGGGCAACCTCGCCCATAACCGACATGAGAAGCATGTTGTGGTCGTTGGCAAGGTTGGTCTCCTCAAAGATGGGGGCGAGCTCAAACTGGTTGGGGGCGACCTCGTTGTGGCGTGTCTTGGCGGGAATGCCGAGCTTGTGACACTCGATTTCAAGGTCAAGCATGAAAGCCTCTACACGCGAGGGAATCGCGCCGAAATAGTGGTCTTCAAGCTGCTGGTTCTTGGCCGACTCGTGACCCATCAGTGTGCGGCCGGTCATGGCAAGATCAGGACGCGCATTGTAAAGTGCCTCGTCGACAAGGAAGTATTCCTGCTCCCATCCGAGGTTGGATATGACATGCTTGACTTTGGGGTCAAAGTAGCGTGCCACAGCAGCACCTGCCTTGTCGACAGCTGTCAGGGCGCGCAGCAGCGGGGTCTTGTAGTCAAGCGACTCGCCGGTATAGGAGATGAAGATTGTCGGGATACACAGGGTATTGTCCATGATGAACGCGGGCGACGAGATGTCCCACGCCGAGTAGCCGCGGGCCTCGAAGGTGTTGCGGATACCGCCGTTGGGGAAGCTCGACGCGTCAGGTTCCTGCTGCACCAGCAGTTTGCCTGAGAAAGTCTCGACAACCCCGCCTTTGCCATCATGCTCGATGAATGCGTCATGTTTCTCGGCGGTGGTCTCGGTCAGAGGCTGGAACCAGTGGGTATAATGACGGGCACCGTTGTCGATTGCCCAGCGTTTCATCCCTTCGGCGACACTGTCGGCAACCTCGCGGGAAAGCGGTTCCTTGTTGTCAATCGCGTTGATAAGGGCCTCGTAGGTGTCGCGCGGAAGATATTCAAACATCTTGTTGCGGTTGAACACATACTTGCCATAGTACTCCTCGGGTCTTTCTGAGGGAAGGGCAACCGACACCGCCTTGCGGTTGGATGCCTCCTCTACGACCTTGAATCTTAACATTGACATAATCTTATTAAAGTGATAATATTAGTGAATAGGTCTATTATTTTTTATTAGTGAACAGATGTGATGACAGCCGGAGCATTGCAGCTCGGGTGTTTTCGAGAGTATTGAAGGCGGTAAGGCGGAAATAACCCTCACCTGCTTTACCAAACCCGCTTCCCGGAGTCCCGGCTATATTGTACTTATCGAGCAACAGGTCAAAAAACTCCCACGAAGTCATCCTGTCAGGCGTTTTTATCCACAGATAGGGTGAGTTAACGCCGCCGACAGCCTGAAGCCCGGCACCGGCAAGTCCGGCACGCATTATCGCGGCATTTTCCATATAGTAACCCACGGTTTCTGCAACCTGCCTGCACCCTTCGGGTGTATAAAGCGCCTCGGCCGCCCGCTGGCTCAGATAGCTCGCCCCGTTGAACTTGGTAGACTGACGGCGGTTCCACAGCGGGTTGAGTGCGACCCGCTCGCCACGGCTGTCGACACCTTTCAGGCATCGCGGCACAACGGTATATCCGAGCCTTATCCCCGTGAATCCCGCCGTCTTGGAAAAACTGCGGAACTCGATGGCACATTCCCTCGCCCCGTCGATTTCATAAATCGAGCGCGGCACGTCATCCTCGGTGATATAAGCCTCATAGGCCGAGTCAAAGAGCAGCAACGCCCCGTGGGCGAGACAATAGTCGACCCACACCTTCAACTGGTCGCGGGTCAGCGCGGTCCCGGTGGGATTGTTGGGGTAACACAGATAAATGATGTCAGGATCAGTCTTGGGCAGCTCGGGTACAAAACCGTTTTCAGCCGTGCAGGGCAGAAACTCTATATTGCTCCAGCCGCCGTCGCTGGTGGGCAGTCCCGCGCGACCAGCCATGACATTGGTGTCGACATAGACAGGGTAGACGGGGTCGGTCACCGCCACGCGGCAGGCCACCGAGAGAATATCTCCGATGTTGCCTGTATCGCTCTTGGCCCCGTCGCTGATGAAAATTTCATCGGGAGCGACGTCGATGCCTCGGCCGCGGTAATCAATCTCAGCTATCTTCTCACGCAGGAAACCATATCCTTGTTCGGGTCCGTAGCCATGAAATGTCGAGGACGAGGCTTCATCGTCGACCGCACGGTGCAACGCCTCGATGGCCGCCGGGCAGAGGGGACGGGTGACGTCGCCGATACCCATGCGGATAAGCTCGGCCTCGGGATGTGATGCCTGAAATGCGGCAATCTTGCGGCCCACCTCGCTGAATAGGTAGTTGCCTGCAAGAAGTGTGAAATTGTCATTTATCCTGAACATATAGCTACATAATTACTGTTCCGTTAAACACTTCAGTGGCCGGGCCGGTCATATACACATGCCCGTCGTCACTCCAATTGATGCGAAGGTCTCCGCCGCGCAGACTGACAGTCACCTCGCGGTCGGCACGACCCGTAAGGGCGGCCGCAACGGCAGTCGCACACGCTCCCGTGCCGCAAGCCATCGTCTCGCCTGAACCGCGTTCCCACACCCTCATTTTCAGCCGCTCGCGCGAAACCACCTCGACAAACTCGATATTGGCGCGGTCGGGCCACATCGGGTGGCGTTCAAGCTCGGGGCCGAGAGTGTCAAAATCAATAGTGTCGAGCGAGTCGACAAATACCACACCGTGGGGATTGCCCATCGACACCGCCGTCAGCCTCACGTCGCCACGCGAAGTCTCTACGACAGTATCGGTCATTGACACGACGGGTTCCCCCATGTCGACAGTGACCTCGCCGACGAGGCCGTCGGCACCTGTGTGCAGCGAAAGAGTCTTTATCCCTGAAAGAGTTTCAAGCGTGATGACCTTGCGGTCAGTCAACCCGTGATCCGACACATATTTAGCAACACACCGACTGCCGTTGCCACACATGGTGGCTTCCGAGCCGTCGGCGTTAAATATTCTCATTTTGAAATCGGCGATTGTCGAGGGGAGTATCAGAATGATGCCGTCGCCCCCTATACCGGTATGTCGGTCACTGAGTTTTACAGAGAGTGATGCCGGGTCATCGACCGTCGACTCCATACAATTGATGTAAATGTAGTCGTTGCCAATGCCATGCATCTTGGTGAACCTAATCTCAGCCATTTACCATTATATTATCCGGCGCAAAAACGGCTTTCTGACCTAAAATCTCGACATCCCTCATCACGCCAGGTTTTAAAGGTGCAAAGTTATAAAAAACTTTGATTCACCCCCATTATTTCCACAAAAAAATCTGACATAATTTACCTGACATTCCCCTCGCCGGTGATTATATATTTATATGTGGTGATTTCGGGGAGGGCCATCGGGCCGCGGGCATGGAGTTTCTGGGTCGAGATTCCGATTTCGGCTCCGAAACCAAACTGTCCCCCGTCAGTAAACGCGGTCGAGACGTTGACATAGACACAGGCCGCATCGACACCCGTCGTGAAAAGCCGCTGCGCGGCGGCATCCTCGGCGACAATCGACTCGCTGTGGCGCGACCCGTAACGATCGATGAAATCCAGTGCCTCGCCGATACTGTCGACCGTGGCCACCGACATCTTGTAGTCGAGCCATTCGTGGCCGAAATCCTCGGGAGCGGCATGGCGCAATAGCGGATAATGCCCGTCAAGGGCGGCAAACGCCCGCTCGTCGGCGGCAATCTCGACATTGCTCCTCAGCAGCGGCGCAACAACCTCGGGAAGGTCGGAAAGCCGTGACGAGTCGACAATGAGGGTGTCAAGCGAATTGCACACACTCGGACGGCGTGTCTTGGCGTTGTTGACAATCGCGGCGGCATAGTCGGCACGGCCCGATGTGTGGAAATAGGTATGGCACACACCCGCGCCGGTCTCGATGACGGGAACACGCGCATTGTCGCGCACCCACTCGATGAGTCCCTTCCCGCCACGCGGGATAATCAGGTCGACCTTCCCCACACCGTGGAGCATCGCACCTGTCGCCTCATGGGAGTCGGGCATAAGCTGCACCGCATTCGGGTCAATTCCCGATTTTTCCAATGCGGCTGATATTATTGCAGTCAGAGCGACATTTGAGCCCGACGCGTCATGTCCCCCTTTGAGCAGCACGGCACTCCCCGCCTTGAGGCAGAGCGCGGCCACATCGACCGTCACATTGGGGCGTGCCTCATAGATTACACCGATTACCCCGAATGGCACTGTGACCTTGGCTATCTTCATCCCGTTGGGCCTGACCGTCTCGCTAAGCGTAATCCCCACCGGCGACGGCAGTGCGGCAACCGCCTCGACCCCGGCCGCCATATCCTCGATGCGGGCCGCATCGAGCCGCAAACGGTCAACTTTCGGGTCCGAAGGATCCATCCGCGCCACGTCGGCTGCATTTGCCTCGATTATTGCCGCGCTGTTCTCGCGCAACAATGACGCGATTGTGCCGAGAGCCGCATTTATCCTCTCCACTCCTGCAGTGGCAAGCGTTTTGGACGCGACGCGCGCTCGTTGAAACATTTCATCAATTTCCATATTATACGGTATTTTTTCCACAAAGATAACGCTATTTTGCCTTTTTTTGTCTGTCGAAAAATATTTTTACTTGACAATGCATATATCCCACACAAGATCATTAGCTTTGCAAAACCAAGACTCTCAACTAATTCATCTCGCCTTATGAAACCAATCATTTTCAATCTCTGCTCCCTCGTGATTGCAGGATCGCTTGCCGCCGACGCGGCACCCGTCCGATTCAACTCCAAGGGTCATACCGCCACACGGGTGACACTCACCGGCGCCGCACCGGCAGCCAAGCCTGTATCCCCCGAAAACGACATGAGACCGGCACAGCCCGCGTCACCGTTCAAGACAGCGGCATCGCGCAGCATCAAGTGGGGCGGGACACCGTTAAGAGTGATCGCCAACCGCGTTCCGGGTGTCGCTCCGGCCAATCTGAAGGGATGTGTGCTGCAGTCGACCTCGGCCGACCGGGTAATAGGCATATATTCCATACCGCAGAATGACAAAATGGAGTTTTCGCTCATCGCCCCCTACGTCGTGGCTCCTTACGGAGGTGTGAAAGCGGGTGACCGTTACTATGCCGCGCAGATGCAGGACCTGTATGGCAACACACTGTACATGGTGGAGACTTGGGACACGTCGACATGGACATCGCTCAGTCAGGAATACTACCCTTCGCCCGAGTTCATGGCCTCGGCGGCAGTCTATGACCCAACAACCGGAAAAATCTACGGTTCCTATTATACAGCCGACCGCTCGCGATTCATGCTAGCCACCGTCGACTACGAAAACAGCAGATGTACCAAAATTGCCGACCTCCCTTCAGGATGGAACGCCGTGGCGGTCGATACCGACGGCACCCTCTACGCCGTCGACCGTCAGGGCCGACTGATAAAGACCGACAAGGAGACAGGAGACAGGAGAAATTACCGAGATAGGCGACACCGGCCTGTCGCCACAGAATCTCTCGTCGGGAGCCATCGACCCGCGCACCCACCGGTTTTTCTACGCCGTCCACTCCTCATCAGAGGCAGCACTCTATGAAATCGACCTCGCGACGGGAGCCGCGACATGGCTCATGGATTTTGCCGGTTGGGAGGAAGTGACCGGAATGTGGGTCGACGAGCCGCTTGCCGACGACCTCGCCCCGGCTGCCGTCACCGGTCTGACTGCCACATTTGAACGCGGCTCCCTATCGGGCAAAGTCGCCTTTACCGCACCCGACCGCCTGTTTAACGACACCCCTGCCACAGGCTCGCTTGACTACCTCGTGACAGCCAACGGAATCGCGCTCGCCCAAGGCTCAGTCGCCCCCGGGACCGACGCTGTCGCCGACCTGACCGTCGAGACTGCCGGTAATTATGAAATCGCCGTGACGGTTTCCAACGAAAACGGCCCGGGGCCGTCCGTCTCCACTTCGCTATTCATAGGGCCGGGAACCCCCGTGCTTGAAGGTGTAAACCTGTCTCGCGAAGATAATAGTTTTGTGATTTCATGGAATCCCGTGACTGAATCGTCCGACGGTGGATTTATCGATTCCGAGGCCGTTACCTATACCGTCACGCGTTACCCCGGCGGAACTGTTGTCGCCACGACATCTGACACCAGCGTGACCGACCCCGTGGAAGAACCGGTCGACCTGACATCATTCCATTATACCGTGACAGCGTCGGTAAACGGAATCTCGTCAGAGACCGTGGCTACACGCAACATTGTCCTCGGGGCAATCATCCCGCCCTACCGCCCTGTCATCACCGACGATGCCGACTGGGATGCTTTCACAATTATTGACAGCAACAGCGACAACATAGTGTGGATGCCGAGTTCCGACACCGGCTCGACTCGCCTGTACAACAACATGAGCCTTGATGCCGACGACTGGCTGATAACCCCGGCTCTCAGAATGGAGACCGGCAAACGGTACAGGCTGTCGTTTAACACATTTGGCGAGAGAAAGAGTTATCCTGAAAAAATAGAGGTCATGATGGGCGCTTCCCCCGTGCCGATTGCTATGACCGATGTGCTGCTTGCCTCGACCGAGCTTCGCTGCACCGTCGAGAACCCGCAGCACTTCGACATCGACATCATCCCATCGTCGAGCGGGAAATTCTACATCGGGTTCCACGGCATCAGCAAGCGCGACATGTTTGCGCTGCATGTAGCCGACATTTCAGTCTCGGCCGGAATCGCCCCCGGGGCACCTGCCGCCGTGACCGGGTATTCCGTCACCCCCGACCCCAAGGGGGCCCTTACCGCCGACATTGTCATGACGGCCCCTGCCACCGACATGAGCGGCAACGCAATCACCTCGCTCGACCGCATCGTGGTGAAACGCGACGACACGGTAATAACGACCTTTGAGTCACCGTCGCCGGGCACCACCCTGTCGTTTACCGACGAGGTTGAAATCTCGGGCTCCTATACCTACCGCGCAGTGGCCTTCAACAGCAACGGCGCAGGCGAGGAATCGACAGTCAAGGTATTCGTCGGTGTGAACATTCCCGCCGCCGTCGACAATCTGACCGTCGCCGAGACTGCCGGAAAAGATGGCGAAATCACCCTTAAATGGGATGCCCCGGCACTCGACATCGACGGCAACCCGATGAATCCCCAACTGATTACCTATACCGTAGTCGAACTTTCCGAAAACGGTCAGACGACAGTGGCCGAAGACCTTGCCGAGTGCCGTTTCACCTATCAGGCAGTCCCGTCAGGCACGCGCCAGCAGCTGAAGGAGTGGGGAGTGTTTGCCAAAGCCGGCGGACGCTATTCCGAGGGAACATCGGCAATGGGATTTGCAGGAGCGCCTTTCGAGGCTCCTTACCGCGAATCGTTTGCCGACGGAAACCTGACCGAGGACATGATGATTTCGACACTTGCCGGGAACTCTGACTGGCGCATACTTGATGACGAATGGTTTGCCGACATCAAGTCGATTGACAAAGACAACGGTTTTATCAACATGTATGGTTACCGCGACGCTTCGTCGGCCATCGAGACAGGCAAAATCATCATCCCCGCCGAAAATCCCGGAATCATGTACTATGTCTACAATCTTGCCGACCCCGAGTATAATGCCGACGAGGTCGATGTAGAAATAAACGACGGGGGCGGATGGACTTCGGTCAACCACCTCGTCCTCAGCCAGCTCGGCGCGACCGCCGGATGGCACCGACGCTACATCCTGCTCGACGGATATGCGGGCAAGACTGTCAGAGTGCGTTTCCGCGCCACACTTCACGCCTACTCCAATGTCTATCTTGACAACCTGTTTATAGGGTCTCTCCCGGTCAAGGACATGGCCCTGACCGCTGTCAGCCTCCCCTCACGCGTCAACGCTGACAAGCCGTTCAGCATCAGCGTGACAGTCGACAATATGGGTACCGCAGTCGCCGAGGCATCAGATTACAGCGTGGTTCTTTACCGTGACGGGGTAGAGATCGAGTCGAGGAACGGCAAGCGTGTGCGCTCGTGTGCCACAGCCGAGATTTCGTTCAGCACCTCGATCGGAGTGACAGGAAAAGAACTCAGCGACTATAGCGCGGCCATCGTCATGAACGGCGACGAAAACGAGGACAACAACCGCTCGGAAACCTACCCGGTGAAAATGATTCTGCCGCTGCATCCCGTCGTCACCGGCCTCCAAGCCTCGGCAGCCGAGAATGGCGTGACCCTGACATGGGGAGAACCCGACCTCACCCTCGGCTCTCCTGCCGAACTGATTGAAAGTTTCGAGACAGGCAAATCATTTGCCGTTGATGAATTCGGCGACTGGACATTTGTGGATGCCGACGGCGCACTTACCCATCCCGTCGAAGACCTCCAGCTCCCGAGCCAAGGCGCACCGATGGCATTTGTCGTGGTAGACGCGTCGCTCGAAGACATGAACGAGACATGGGCAGCCGCCGACGGAATCAAATACCTCGCCGCGTTCTGTTCCAAGAACCGTGTCAATGACGACTGGGCCATCTCGCCGATCCTTTACGGCGGACGGCAGAGCGTCGTGTTCCAAGCCAAGACCTATTCACCCCGGTATGGGGCCGAAGAATTTGAATTCTACTATTCGACCTCGGGCAACACTATCGACGACTTTGTCAGAATCGGCGATAAAGTCAGCGTACCTAATGCATGGACGACCTACACCTACGACCTTCCCGAAGGCTCCCGTTACTTTGCCATACGCTGTGTCAGCGACGACCGTTTTATTTTCATGCTTGACAACGTGATTTTCTATCCGGCCGAAAATGTTTCCCAAGTGTCACTGGCCGGGTATAATGTCTACCGCGACGGCATCAGGATAAACGAGACCGTTCTGGAAGAACCCGAATATACCGACAGCACCTCTGACGGTTCGGGTCACACCTACAGTGTCACCGCCCTCTACGACCTCGGCGAATCGGCACCGGTCGAAATCGAGGTTGAAAGCAGCGCGATTGACCGGGTCAACGCCACCGGCATCAATATAACCGCCACGGCAGGAGCCGTTGTCGTGACAGGAGCCGAAGGCCACCGCATCAGCGTCTACGCCGTTGACGGCAAGACCCTCTACGACGCTCCGGCAAGCACCCGGACCACGACTGTCTCCCTCGCCCCGGGCATATACATCGTAAAGGCATCCGCAACAACCGCCAAAGTCATCGTGAAGTAATCCTGACGGGATTTCTCCAATAATCAGAGGCGGGTCAAAAAATCTTGTCGTTTTTTTGACCCGCCTCTGATATATTTCGTAATTTTGTGACGTAATTGAGGTTCAGGACAAAAGGCGACCGTGAAAACGGGTACAGACAAAAGCTTTTATATCAAACAGCCTCTTATGTTGAAACGAAAGTAAATCATGAGCAAAATAACTATACTGGGAATCGAATCGTCTTGTGACGACACATCGGCAGCGGTCATCAGCGACGGCATCCTGCTGAGCAACGTTATCGCATCGCAGGCGGTCCATGCCGAATATGGCGGCGTGGTACCGGAACTTGCCTCGCGCGCCCATCAGCAAAACATTGTCCCCGTCGTAGACACTGCACTGAAACGCGCCGGCATTGACAAGCGTGACCTGAGCGCCATCGCGTTCACCCGCGGGCCCGGACTTTTGGGGTCGCTGCTTGTGGGCACGTCGTTTGCCAAGGGGCTTTCGCTCGGATTGCGCTGCCCCATCGTGGATGTCAACCATCTCCACGGCCATGTGCTGTCCCACTTCATCCGCCACACCGCCGCCGACCGCATCCCCGAGTATCCCTTCCTGTGCCTGCTCATCTCGGGAGGCAACAGCCAGCTCATCCTCGTCAGAAATTACAACGACATGGAAATACTGGGGCAGACAATCGACGATGCCGCCGGTGAGGCATTTGACAAGTGTGCAAAGGTGATGGGGCTCCCCTATCCCGGCGGCCCCCACATCGACCGCCTCGCCGCCGAGGGAAACGCAACGGCGTTTAAATTTGCCAAACCCCACATCCCCGGCCTCGATTACAGTTTCAGCGGCCTGAAGACATCGTTTCTCTACACGCTGCGCGACGCGCTGAAACTTGACCCTGATTTTATCGAAAAGAACAAGGCCGACCTTGCGGCATCGCTACAAAAGACCATCATTGACATCCTGCTCGACAAACTCGACAAGGCGGTCAAGCAGACCGGGGTCACGACCGTCGCCATCGGAGGCGGCGTGTCGGCCAATTCCGGAGTGCGCGACGCAGTGGCGCAATACTGCAACCGCCGCGGACTGACCGCATTCATCCCCGAGCGCATGTTTACAACCGACAACGCTGCGATGGTCGCTATCGCCGGGTATTACAAATTCCTCGACAAGGACTTCTGCCGCTACGACGATGTCCCCTACGCGAGGGTAAAAGTCTGATTGACACGAAATGAACGTTTCAGTAATCGTCATAGGTGACGAGCTGCTCATAGGGCAGGTTGTCGACACCAATTCGGGCGAGCTTGCCCGGCAGATGGCCCCTTGGGGGTGGCGCGTGGCCGATGTCCAGACTGTGGCCGACGATGCCGATGCAATAACCCGCGCCATAGACCGAGCGATGGAGCTTAGCGACATCGTCCTCACGACAGGCGGTCTCGGCCCGACAAAAGATGACATAACCAAGGGAGTACTCTGTGACTACTTCGGCGGGGAACTCCGTCTTGACGAGGCCACACTTGAAAATGTCAGGCGTGTCGTGTCGCGACGGGGAATCGCGCTCAACCGGCTGACCGCCGACCAAGCGATTGTGCCGACATCGGCAACAATCATCCAGAACGAGGTCGGGACAGCACCCATCACATTGTTTGAACGTGACGGCAAGGTACTCGTCTCCATGCCGGGCGTACCGTTTGAGACGCGCCAGATGTTTGCCGAGAAAGTGTTCCCGATGCTGCGCCGCCGTTTCGGCACCGATGTCGCCATCCGTCACTCCACGCTGATTGTCACCGGCTACACCGAGAGCGCGCTTGCCATGAAGATTGCCGACTGGGAAACCGCCATGCCGCCCCATCTCCATCTCGCCTATCTTCCCAAACCGGGAGTAATACGCCTGCGCCTCGACGGGACACACCGTGACGAAAAATTCATCACCGCCGAAGTCGACCGATATGCGGCACAGCTTGCCGGGATGCTCGGTGACGCCGTTCTGGCGACCGACGACCTCTCTCCCGCTGAAATCCTGCTGCGCGATGCCGGTCAGCAAGGAATGATGATTGCTACCGCCGAGAGCTGTACCGGCGGCAACATCGCCCACTCAATCACCATGATACCCGGCAGCTCGGCTGCAATGCAGGGTGGAATAGTGGCCTACAGCAACGAGGTCAAGCAGCGCATACTGAATGTCAGCACCGACGACCTCGACCGATACGGCGCAGTTTCAATCCCGGTTGTCGAGCAGATGGCCAAAGGAGCCTGCGAGGCAACCGGCGCGACAATCGCGATGGCCACAAGCGGCATCGCCGGACCCGGCGGGGGGACCGAAGAAAAGCCTGTCGGAACGGTATGCATCGCCGTCGCGATGAAGGCCGCCGACGGCTGGAAAACCTACTCGGAAACCGCCCGTTTCCCCGGCAACCGCCCCCGCGTGATAGATGCCGCCACCACCCGCGCCCTCATCCTCGCCATCAAGCTCGTCAGAGGGCAGTTATAGCCATAGCAGCTAAAACAGATCGAAATAGGGAATCGCAAAACTCGATAATTGTGACACAATAGCAATCTGACAAGATTGCTACTGCGCCACATTAAACCTCTGCATTCAGACACCGATTCCGACGCAATATCTACCTCAATATGTGGGCTTGTCGACTAAACTCGATGCAATTATCGAGGTTTCGCACCCCCCTATTCAAGGAATAATCCTTGCGGATTAAGTAAAGCTCTGTTTTGCAACAGCCGCCTCGACTTTTGGGCGCTATTGCCGTGTCGCCGTCAGCGGGTGGCGATTTTCATTGACTTGGACGCGGAGGGAGTTGTGACGCTGACGAGGTAGAGTCCGGCAGCGGGGAGGGAGAAGATTGTAGGCGCGCTGCCCGCGGCGGCAAGGCGGCCGTCGGGTGTATAGACTTTTACGGCGGCTACCGTGGCGGTGTCGACAGTCAGGTCAAGGCCGTCAAGACTGACGCGTATGTCCGAATCATCGGCAACCGTCTCGCTTATAGCCGAGTGGGTCACACCCTCGATGCGGGCCGTGACGAAACGGCTCGGGGCATAGGACTGGTCAAGTGACTGGACTCCAACTGTATAGTCGCCGCTACCCAAGGGGGTCATCTCGTAGCGTTTCACGCGCGACGAGAGGGATGTCTGCAAATCGGTACCCACTTTGAGCTGCCCGGTAGCAATGTCGGCGGGAATCATGGTGTAAAGCTCGCCGGTGGTCTCGTTCTTTACATATATATTATAGCGCAGGGCGGCTGTGTGGCTCTCGGCATCGCTGCCGTCGGTCCACTCGATGATGATTTTGCCGTCGGCAAAGTCGGCCTTGACCGATGCGGGAGCCTCGGGGCGGGTATTGCCGGTGTCGGCGGGACGGTTTTCATACACTCGCAACGGTGCCGAATAGCGGGGAATGTCACCGTCGTTGTTGCCGAGGTAGCCGCCGACAATGAGGTCCATGTTACCGTCACCGTTCCAGTCGCCCATGTTGATGCCGCCGTCTTGGTTGACCGCGATGACGGGATAGGTAGAGTCAAGGGTGAAATTGCCGTCGGGGGCACCGTAGTAGATGCGGGTGCGGTATCCGCCGGTATCGGCTTCGCCGTTAGCGACGATGTCCATGAAGCCGTCGCCGTTGAAGTCGGCCACGAGTGCATTGGCGGCGGATGCGGCGAGGATTCCGCAGTCGGCCCCTTCGACCTTCCGCCACGAGGGATATGTGTTATAGTAGATATTGGCAACGCGGCTGCCATTGTCGCCTGTGCCGAAACTGATGATGTCGAGCAGGCCGTCGCCGTCAAGGTCGGCCAGCGTCGACTGTCCCGCCGATGCGCCTGTCACACCGTCGGCCGAAATATCCTGAACAGTGCCGTCGCCAATATTGCGGTAAAGTTTCAACGCTGCGGGAGTGGTGTCGTCAGAGCCGGTATACTCGATGTCGAGCCATCCGTCGCCGTCAATGTCGCCGAGCATCACCGAGCCGTTGCTAACTCCGGCAAGGGCGAGAGGAGCCTTGGTGAAACGTCCCGTACCTCGGTCATTGAGATACAGCTCCACGTTGCGGGTTCCGTCATTAGTCATCATCAGCAGGTCGGTGTAGCCGTCATGGTTGAAGTCACCCGCCGAGACAGGGTTGAAATAACCCTCGTCACAAGCCTGCCGCAACCCCGTGTCGGGGACTCGCTCGAAACGGTAGTTCTCCGTCGGGCCGAGGTTGCGGTACAAGAGCACAAACTTCTGTGACGACGGGATGTTCCAGTCGCCCCCCTGCCCCATCACGAGTAGGTCGAGCTGACCGTCGTTGTTGAAGTCGAGGAAGATGGAGTTGGTATAGGTCGTGGGTTGGATGAAATTATATCTTTCAAGGTCAAAAGTGCCTTCGGCGTTAGGACGGGCAAGGGTAGCGAGCTCGTCCCACACATGACCCTGCGCCGAGGCCGCACACAGAAACACGACTGCTACTGAGAATATCTGCTTTTTCATTATAGACCCTCCTATTTATCGTGCGGCAGGGCCGTCATGGGTGTATTCAAAGAAATCAAACAGCGCGGTACCGGCCTTGGAATCGTCGGCAGCCGTAGTGTAGGCATAGATGCCGCTGCGCGCGCCCTTCCAGTCGCCGTCACCCATTTCAAACGAGTTTCCGACACGGATATATGTCTCGCCGTCAAGGCTGTAGTAATACTGATATTTATTGTCGGAGGCATTCATGTCGAGACGCAGATAGATATAGTCCTGACCGATGTTTTTCAACGCCTTCTTGCTTGACACGCTGCCGTTGTCCTCGATATAGAGGATGGGGTCGCCGCTGCTGTTGCAGTACACGCCGAGTGTCATGAACTTGTTGCCGAGGCATTCGAGTCCCGCACGGTCACCGGCAAGCATCGATGCGAAGTCGAGTTTCACGGTCGCCTGACTGCGATTACCCATCATCTTCTGTGTCAGCTGGTTGCGGGCATTGCGCGCCTTGTCGGCCTTGAGGGGGCGGATTGCGAGCCATCCGTCGCGGGTGTCGAGCGACAGGCGGCTGCGGTCGGGATTGTGGTTGAACTGCCACTGGATGCCGAGCCGGCCGTTGTCAAAGCTGTCAGAAGTCTGCGGTGCGGCGGGAGCAACCTCTTTGCCGGTCGCAGGCTTGCGGCAAATCTTCATGGGTTCGCCCACGCCGTTGAGATCATAGTCAGTGCCGATTTCGGAAAATCCGTCTTTCCACACCACCGGCTGGAGGTGCATCACGCGGCCGAGCGCCCCTGCCGACTGGAAGTGGTAGAACCACCATTCGCCGTCGGGCGTGTCGACGAGCGCGCCCTGATGGGGGCCGTTGACGCGTGTCGACCCCATTTCAAGCACGCGCTTGCCCTCGTAGGGGCCATAGATGTTCTTGGAACGCATGACGGTCTGCCACCCGGTGCCAACACCCCCCTCGGGGATGCTGATATAGTAATAACCATCCTTCTTGAACAGTTTGGTTCCCTCGGCTGTGGGGCCTTCATATACTTTGCGTCCCTCGTCGAGCAGGGTCTTGCCGTCGGCACTCATCTTGTGGATGATGATGGGACCGCCGCCGAGCTGGCTGCGGCCAAGGTAGGCATTGCCGTTGTCGTCCCACAGCGGGCACGGGTCTTCCCATCCCGAGACATTTTTCACGTTATGGAGCGGCGACCACGGTCCTTCGGGTTTCTCGGCACTCGACATGAACAATCCCTCGCCGGGGGTGCACACAAATATCCAGAACTTCCCGTCGTGATAACGCAACGCCGGGGCCCAGCTTCCCGAGCCATATTTCTCCATCGACGAGTAACCGGGGAGGTCGATAGAGTCAAACACCTGTCCGATGATTTTCCAGTTGACCATGTCGTCAGATTCCAGAATAGGCATCCCCATGAAATGGAATTCGGAACATGTCAGATAGTATTTGTCACCTACACGGATTACGTCAGGATCGGAATAGTCGGCATTCAGCACGGGATTGGCAAACGTTCCGTCGCCTTGGTCGCCCCAGCGGTCGTCGGCATACCACCCGGTCGAACCGCCGAGATCCTGCCCGCCCGAGAAAACGCCCATCTTACCCGCGTCGGCATAGTCGCCCATCACGGGACGGGCACGGTGTTCTCCCGGGAAAAATTCCTGAACCGATTCATCGCCGTCGCCTACTTTGATGAACGATGTGGGCTGCGCGGCATTTGCCGCAGTCGCCGCCAGTGACACGACGACACATATCTGCAAAAATATCTTCATGCTGTTTTAAGGTAAATTATGGTGCAAATTTACCCCATTTGCGACATGATTTATGCCATCTATGCGGCAAAAAATAGCAAAAACGCGTTACATCAGCGATTCATGCCACTTCGTCAAATAATCCGGCAGGTTAAAACAAGATGGAGCGCAAATTTTGCAGATGCCTCCCGGGCCTGCGTATCTTTGTGTCACAACAATGACATCAAAGGCTATACAATTGAAAAACGCACACATTTTTCAACCCTGCGCCGGGGATGCCGTCGACGGCATCCCCGGCGTTTTGCAAATTTTGCGCAACGCATCATTTTTTCAAAAATCAGAAAAAATCTTGTGATAATTGAAAAAAAGTAGTAACTTTGCAACCGCAAAACCCTCCAACGCACACCGTCACAATCGGGATGTGCATAAATTTCAAAGGAAAGATGCCGGAGTGGTCGATCGGGGCGGTCTCGAAAACCGTTGTGCCCTTGCGGGCACCCAGGGTTCGAATCCCTGTCTTTCCGCAAAAAGTTGCAAGTCGCAAGGCTTGCAACTTTTTTTGCTTTAAAAGCAGCGGATGAGAACCCTGAGGGTTTCGTTATGGTGCATGGTAAGGGTCAGTAGAAAATCAGTGGGG
>DLAR01000058.1 GCA_002494015.1 Porphyromonadaceae bacterium UBA7042
AAATTTCATGCGCCGGCCCTGAAGGCGAAGGGTGAAAAGTGAAGATAACGGTACATATCGGCATTATCTTCTCTTTTCACCCTTCGCCTTTTAATTATTCAGTTTTCACTGTTTACACTTCACTCTCACGACTGTGAACGAGTAGGGAGGCAGGACGGCCTCGGGGAACGAAACGGTCACATCGGCCGGGACGGCGGTCTTGTCGTCGGGAGTACCGGTAAGCAACTGTCCACGAGCCGAGACGGTGTTGAGGCCGAGTGGTTTCAGGTCGACCACGGTCTTGACTTCGACAGGTAGCATATTGACCATCTTGACGATATATTCCCCTGTTGCCGAGTCCTTTACTATCGACACTCCGATGCGTGACACGACGTTGCGCTGAGTGTTGTCGACCGTGACAGTCGAGGGAATATATGTCTCACCGCTGTTGTTGCCGTAGAGTTTCTGCACCTGATATTCCACAGTCGGGCTGACCGAGGTGTTGTCAAAGTAAATCAAGTCGGGAGTCCACTGGGTGTGGTCTTTCTTGGCCAGCAGCGGGGCGTAGGATGTCATCTCGACAACATCGCCGTTGCGCTCGACGGCAGTCAGATAGAGAGCGTCGCTCAGAGCTGTTTCAATGTTGCTCGGGCGGCCGGGAAGGTGCGAGGCATATTCTCCGAGATATACCTTTGTACCGCCACGAGGATACTTGTCATAGTAATCCTGATTGTAGATAAGCCATCCGGGGGCGACATAGTAATGCTCGTCGACTATCGGGACATCAAGGCGGCGGGCAAGTTCCCATCCCGCGTCGTAGTCGGCTCCTTCATAGAACGGACCGACGGTGCCGACAACGGTTATATCGGGATAAGCCTCGCGCACTGCGTCATATATCATCTTGAATCGCTGCTCAAACACTTCGGTAATCATATCCTCGTTGCCGATACCGACATACTTTAGGTTGAACGGCTCGGGATGCCCTGCTGCGGCGCGGCGCGCGCCCCACTCGGTCGAGATGTCGCCGTTGGCATACTCGATCAGGTCGAGCACGTCCTGAATGTAGTCTTTCATCTCCTCCATCGGGATGCCGTTCTGTTGTCCGAGGGTGTTGATGGCACAGGTCGAATGATGGGCGGCACTACCCGAATTCTGACAAGGCACACCCGCTGCAAGAACCGGGAGCGGCTCGGCACCGAGATCCTCGCAGAACAGGAAATATTCATGATAGCCGAGTCC
Source organism: Porphyromonadaceae bacterium UBA7042 (assembly GCA_002494015.1). Lineage (GTDB taxonomy): Bacteria > Bacteroidota > Bacteroidia > Bacteroidales > Muribaculaceae > Duncaniella. The sequence continues at coordinate 1,219 of DLAR01000058.1, forward strand.
GCGGGTCTGATGATACCCCCACAGGTTGCGCAATGGCTTGCGGGCTTCGAGAGGCCCTATCGAGCCTTTCCAGTCATAGATATTGTCAATGCCGTCACCATGAGCCACGCATCCGCCGGGAAAACGGACAAAACGGGGGTTCAGGTCGGCGAGCGTCTGAGCGAGGTCGGCGCGCAAGCCGTTTTCACGACCTTTGAATGTCTTGGCGGGGAAAAGCGACACCATGTCCAAATCGGCACTCGTCCCGGCGGGAATTGAGACGCGGAGCGTGGCGTTGTCATCGGTTGCCGACGGTTTGAGCGAGACTTTGTAATCGCCCCATGCATTACCGCCGTTTATCCTGACCTTCTTGCTTGCAAGCACTTTCCCGCTGCTTCCGACGAGGCTCACCGTCGCGTTGAAATTCTTTTCCGAGCGTGCCTTCATCGAAAACTTGTAGGCATCTCCTTTCTTGAGGGGAATGCGGTCATACCCGTCATTGACCAGCGCAAAGTCGCCTGTTGTGGCAGTCAACGATGCGTAATGCGGGTTGTTGGGGTGAATCAGGTCGTCGGTCTTGATGTCAAAACGCCCCGCGCCGTCGGTCGACCACGCGGTCTTGCTGTTCCAGTTCACGTCACCGCTGCGGTCTGACAGCATGTATTCAAAGTCGCGGTTCTGCACAAGCTCGGCATAGAGGCCGCCGTCGGCACCATAGTTTATATCTTCAAAGAAAATACCTATCAGCTTGTCAGAAATCGGCTTGGCCTCGCCGGGACGCGGTGTAACCGTCACAACGGGCGACACAAGTCCGGCAAAACGCTCGGCATCATCCTTGGCCTGCTCACCGTAAAGAGCGGCGAGCTCGCGCCGCGATGCGACATAGGCATTCAGCTTGTCAATAAGCTCCATCGGCATCGGCTGCACATATCCGCCTACCCACTGCCCATCGATTGTGGCCGAGTCGGCGATAAGCGTGTTGACCGAATACATGTCGCGGGGCAGGTCTACCTCGGCGGCAAAATACCGCTGCGGAGTCCAAGCGGCGAAATCCTCGGTCGAAGTCAGCGCAAACGCATCCCCCTTGCCGGTAGCGTCCCAGACTGCCGTCCAGCGGCCGTCGGCACCGTTGAGAAACAGTTTCGGGGAAAACATTTTCTTGTGCGACCCCCACGGGCCGAAATCGTTTCTGACAAAATCATGTCCCAAAGAAATCCACCGGGAAGCGGAATCGGCGCGCCACGCGAGACGCAGTCCAGAATTTCCGTCGGGTAAGGCATACACGATGGTCTCAACATCGCGAGCCTCGGCTCCGGCCACGACACCGGCGGCCAGGAACGGTAGCAATAATGTTTTGAATCTCATATATATTAAATAATGTGTTGCATGGTTTTCAATCAATAGATTACAAATTTAGTCAATTTTCACAACATAATCATCCCTCTCCACCTAAATTACCATTCTGTCTACCTTTTTCACTGCATAACCGGCAATCCATATCTAAACAAAGCGGCACCGTTATTCACAACAATTAACCCGCATGGGCAAAATCGCTGCTCATACTGCGCCTTAACTTTGCAACGTAATAAATTTAGTATTTGTAAATTATGGCAACGATAAATTCCACCGACCTTCTATACGCCACCGTCAGCGGGGCAGGCGTAGCCACAATCTCCTCCCAGCTCATGGGAATGACATCGATAGCCGACGTTTTCAAATCGATCCGTTCACTCGCATCGGGCATATCGGGTCTCGTAACGCTGAAACTGCGCAACCGTTCCCAAGGATGGCAGCAGCAGTTCTCGCTGATGCTGTCACCGGCCATTAAGTCTGAAAGAGTCACAAGTCCCTCGGCCTACCCGAGCCTTTTCGCGGCTCAGGGATTGTAAAGATCATGATTATAAAAATTCTCAATATCCCGGGCATGCTCCAAGGCAGCGACGGCGGGACTCGAAGGGTCAATACGGGCGGCCGCGGCATAGTCGCCCGTTGCACCCGACCGGTCACCGAGCCGCCATTTCAGTTTTCCGCGCATAAACAGCAGACCTGCATCTGCCGGCTGCGACAACAACACGCGGTCAAGCTCGGCAAGTGCCTCATCAAGACAGTTTTGCGATATTAATTCTTCAATATTTTGTTTTTCGCGCATCTTTTTCTACTTTTGACCTCGATTTTGCGTTATAATATTATATATGTATAAACGCGCAAAAACGTCAAAACTGTAAGAGGGTGTTTCATAACAAATGTTAAACCCAAAGCCCGTTTTCACGAGTCGGATTTTGTCATGAATCGAGGGAGCATAG
>DLAR01000055.1 GCA_002494015.1 Porphyromonadaceae bacterium UBA7042
CTTAAAAATGTCATGTGCTATGCTAATTGGACTAATTAGTCATATTTACTTGCGCGAGAAGCGGAGAACGGTTTTGTAGAGGGGGAAGTTGAGGGTCAGGATGGCTTTTTGAGTGATGGAGGCGTGGATGTCGCGAGTGACGGGAGTGAATGACGCGTCGGTCCACCGGAGGTCATAGTGGTCGATGAACTGCGTGGGGAGCAGGCGGCCTTTGAGCATTCCGGGACTCCAAAGCCCGGCCATTTTCTGTGCTCCCGACACATACAGGATGTCGTAGGCTCCCGGGATGTCGCCCGACGCGACAATCGCGAGGGTGTACCGTCCTCCCGGGATGGCATAATCAGGGTCGTTTTCGCGGTCGAGGTATTCCCAGTAACCCTCGACCGGGTCGGTCGGCGACTGCGACAGGTAGCTGTCGATTTCCTCAAGCGTCCACGGTGTCATTGCGGCGGCGACCGGGTCAGTCGCCGTCTCGACCATCATTGTGGACACTGTCAGGGGGACTGACGAGAATAGGCCCGGGGAGGGAATCTCCTCAATCGGCACCGGACCGACTAATTCAAGCTCCCGGCTGCCGCCGAAAATGTTCATCTGCCCTGCAACGATGTCGATTTCGGCTGTCAGGGTGTTGAACCCTCCTTTGACCGTAGAAAATCCTCGGGTAAATCGCCGTGTTAGAATCACGCTGTCGTTTCGGCTGACCGTGACCTGCATGAATGGCTCGTCAAAGGCTGAGCCGAAATCGCTGTTGCCGGGTGTCAGGGCGACAATGTAGTCCGCGCCGCTGTCAGTGGCAAGAGTAATTCCCCATGATGCATCGGAGAGGCCGTCGCGCTCGCGCACTTTGTCAAATGCGGCCCTTGCCTCGACCGTCATCATGGCCGTGGAGGCCGGAATATCGACAAGCAGCTGTGTCGTGTCGCCCGTGAGTGTGCGGAGAGAGTCAAAGTAGACGCGCTTGGCTCCTGCGTGAAAGCTGGTGCCGAGAATCAGGAGGATGAGGAGGGAAAAGGGTTTCATTTATTTTATCAGTGATATGACACGGTTGACAAATTCGTCGGCCGGCAGGTCGCCCGGGAGCCAGTGTATCGGGAACCCGCGTTTTTCCATGCCGCGGAACCATGTCATCTGCCGCTTGGCAAACTGGTGGATTGCGATTTCGAGCTGTGATGTCATCTCGTCGAGTGTCAGTTCTCCGATAAGGTGGCGGGTGATAAATTTGTATTCAAGCCCGTAATATATGAGGTCTTCGGGCGCAATGCCGCTGTCAAGCAGTCTCTGCACCTCGGCCACCATTCCCTCGTCGAGACGGGCGTGGAGCCGCTCGGTGATGCGGCGGCGGCGCGTGTCGCGGTCTACCTCCACGCCGATGACAAGCGCGTCGGTGAGCGGGGTCGGGGCGGCTTGGGCGGCAGCCTCGGGGTGCTCGTGATAATAACGCTGAATCTCGATTGCCCTGACGGCGCGTTTCACGGTGTCGACATCGGTGACGTTGTGGAGCGTTTTCATCAAGGCGAGCATGGCGGTCAGCTCCTCAAGACTTTTCTTTTCAAGCGATTGTCTCAGTTCCGGGTTGGCGGGGACCTCGGGGAGAGAGATGCCTTTCAGCACGCTTTCGACATAAAGTCCCGTGCCGCCGCAGAGAATCGGCATCCTGCCGCGCGCCACGATGTCGTCCCTGACCTCGGCATAGTCGCGCAGATACTCGAAAAGGTTATATTTGTATCCGGCCGGGCAGATGTCGAGCAGGTGTGCCGGGATGTCGCCATACTCCCCGATGTCTTTCCCCGTGCCGATGTCCATGTCGCGGTAGACTTGGCGCGAGTCGGCGCTGATTATCTCGCCGCCGACCGCGCGAGCCACGTCGACGGCACGCCGGGTTTTCCCCGAGGCTGTCGGGCCGGTGATGACTATCATTGAAACCTTTCCCATGTGCCTTGTCATTTACTGTTGATTCCCGAGATGTTTTTCTGCCACCACTTCCTCAGCCTGAAGAACGGTTTGTCTTCGTTGTTGCGGGCGATGTACAGCCAGTGGGGGTCGTTGAAATCAACATCCCAGTCCTGAATGCCGTTGATGCGGAACATGGGGCGGTAGTTCTTGATGCGGTACAGCCGGCGCCCTTCGCGGTCGTAGGTTTTCCACATCATCGCAACGGTATAGAGGCGGTTGATTTCGGTAGACAGCAGGGGGGACAGCGCGCCCATTGTCATGAGCCGCTGGAGTTGCGGGATGGAAAACCATTTCCCGGGCATGGATGCTGTCTCGGTTTTCCCGGTATCGTCGAGCGTGACGATAAAATGGAATATGTTGCATGTCCCGGTCATGTCGGCGCTTTCATACATGGTCCTGATGCGGAACTCCCCGGCAGGGATGCCGCTCAGGTCGGTAAACATCTTTGAGGCTTTGTCGAGCGGGATGTCTTTGTGGTAGTTCAGCGAGACTGCTGCCGGGGTGTCGATTAAGCCCATCCCGGGGTCTTGAGGAAATTCCTCGTTTTTCCCGAGAAAAATGCGGTCTTTGGTCAGGATGAGGAACCGTACCCGGGTGTAATTTTCTGTGACTTTGCCGGAATGGCCCGAGTGTCCGTAATAGTATCCCCAGATTGTGAAATACCTTGTCCCCATGTAGATGACCGTGATTGCCCATATAATTACGGGAATCCAGTGATAGAAAAAGTGGTCGGGGTCGTTGATGCTGACGTTTACATAATAGAATATATAATATCCCCAAGACTCTGCGGTCAGGAGCAGGGAAATCAGGACGAAAAATTTCAGCTGGTAGAGACTCTCCTGAGTGTAGATGCGTCCGAGGTATCCCCGCTCGGGGGGTGCGCCGTAGCGTATCTTGCAGTCCTGACAGATTGCGGCGCGACCGCCGCGCCACATCATTGCCAGTCCCACCATCGTCGCTACGGGGCCGAGGACAAGGATGGTTATATAGGGATGGTTGATGTTGAGAAGCTCGGGGTCGAAGATGTTGTTGACATACCCCCTGACATATAAAACGTCGATGGCAAGCATCACGATTCCCGAGTAGAGCAAGACACGCGCCACGACCCAAGGGATGAGGCGGCATGCCCCCGACGCGGGTCGGGCGGTGCTGCGGCGTATCCACACGGTCATTATGCCGAAAAAGGCGAGCGCGACGAGTGGCAGCCACAGTTTTGAAACCCATAGTGACAGGAGAACCAGTAAGATAAGAGCGCCGGTTGACAGCGTCCAGTTAAACCATAGGGAAAAAATTCCTTGTTCGGTGGCCAGTTTCCGTTGAGATTCCTCCATGAAAAAATCTGCAAAAATCCTGTTAGTGTTATTTGTTCAGGTGTAGGTTGAAGTAGTCAAGAGCCTTGGCATATACAACAAGCCGCGCGTCACAATAGTTGATGGAGTGGTTCATGTTGGGAAACAGCATCATGTCACAGACACGGTAGTTGCTTTCAAGGGCCGACACATACTGCATCGTGTTAAACAGGTGGACATTGTCGTCGGCGGTGCCGTGCATGATGAGCAGCGGGCAGTTCATGGCGGCGGCGTGGCTCAGCGGTGCAGATGTCTCGTAACCCTCCTCGTTTTCAGCGGGGGTCAGCATGTAGCGTTCGGCATAGACGGTGTCGTAGTAGCGCCAGTCGGTCACGGGGGCGATCGCTACGGCGGCGGCAAACTGCGGGCGGCCTGTCGAGACGGCCATCAGTGTCTCATAGCCGCCGTAGCTCCAGCCGGTTATGCCGATGCGGTCGCTGTCGACGTAGGGGAGCGAGGCTATGTGGCGTGTGGCGGCCTGAAGGTCAAGGGTCTCGTAGTGGCCGAGGTTCTTGTAGACGATTGTCTCAAATTCGCGTCCGCGTCCGCCGGTCCCGCGCGGGTCCACTCCCACCACGACATATCCCTGCGTGGCGTAATAGTGGGTCCACTCCATGCGCCACCGGTCGAGGACCTCCTGCGACCCGGGGCCGCTGTACTGGTAAATGATGACAGGGTATTTGCGCGAGGCGTTGAAATCAGCCGGCTTGATTATATAGGCGTTAAGGGTGACACCGTTGTCGCCCGGCATTGTGACAAATTCCTTGACAGGCGCGCCCGAGTAGCGGGCGGCGTATGCGGCATTGTCCTCGATTACGCGCACTTTTTTGTCGGACGGGGCCGAATACAGGGTGTAAACAGGCGCGGTGGCCGCGTTGCTGTAGTTGAGGGTATAGTAGGTCGCTGTGGGGTTGAATACAGCCGAGGCGGTGCCGTTGTCGGGCGACAGGTTTTTCATGTTGCCCTTGATGTCGATGCGTGACACGACCCGGTTGACGGACCCCGATACTGTCGACTGTACATAGTGGTTTCCCTTGCTGTCACATCCGTAGTAGTCGGTCACGTCGTAGTCTCCGCTTGTTATCCGGCGGTCAAGCGCGCCGGCATAGGTGTAGCTGTAGGCATGGGAGAACCCGGAGCGGGAGGACAGGATGACAAAGTTGTCGGGGTAGAGCTTTATGTTCTCGTAGGTCGCCGGACTGATCCATGCCTTGCTTTCCTCGACAAGCAGAGATTTTGCCACTCCCGAGCGGGGGTTGAGGGCAAAAAGTTCCATGCGGTTCTGGGAGCGGTTGAGGGTGGTGACTATCACTCTGTCGGGAGAGAAGGCATATTGGAGGCGGGGGATGTACTCGGGGGCCGCGCCGGGGAGGGTGATGTCCTTAGTCTTGCGATTGTCGACATCGTAGCTGTGGACCGAGACGGTCGAGTTGGGTTGTCCCGCGACGGGGTACTTGTAGGTGAACGAGCCGGGGTATAGGGCGTACTCGGCCTTAGGCTCGCAGGTTCCCTCGTAGAGTGGGAAGGAGTAGGTGGGGACGGCTGTCTCGTTGTACTTGATATAGCAGAGTGTCATGTTGTCGGGAGCCCAAGTCATCGAGCAGTCGGTTGCGAATTCCTCCTCATAGGTCCAGTCGGGCACGCCGTTTATGATGCTGTTGACGGCACCGTCGCGGGTGACGGCGACCTCGGTGTCAAAGTCTATTTTCTTGAGATGGATATTGTTGTCATCGCCGACAAACGCCACCATGCGGCCGTCGGGGGAGAACAGCGGGGCGCGCTGTTTCTTGAAATTCTCGCTCAGTGGGCGCAGGATGCGGCTGTGGGTGTCGTAGGTATAGTAGCTTGCGCGGAACGAGCGGCGGTAGATCATTGTCTTGCCGGTGTAGACGAGCAGCTTGGAGCCGTCGGGGCTCAGGGTGAATCCTTCGATGGATTCAATGTTGTTTTCGCGGGTGCGGGAGGTGTCAAAGATGGTCTCGATTTCGGCTCCTGTCTTGGTTTCGTGTTTTACCACGCGTTTACCGTCGTCGCTCAGTTGCAGGTAGGTCTCGCCGTCGGGGAGGTAGGCCGCGGCGGGTGCCGTTGCGGGTGCATTCTGTGGATAGACATACGGGGCCATGTCCTTGTAACGCTCGATTGACTGGCCTGAGACGGTGCCGACGGTGACGGCTATGATGGTTATAACGAGTATTCTGTTCATTGTAAAAATAGTTTTTTAAAACAGAGAGAGCTGTGCGTCATTGGTGTTGATGGGAGAGTGGGGAGGCTCGTGGTAGCCGAAGTCGGCATCTGACTTTTTGGATGGGGATGCAAGCCAGTCGGTGTTGTCAAGGTTTTCGTCAACCCGTGGTTTGCGGCGCGAGCGGCGTTTTGGGGCCGGAGCCTGTTGTGCAGGCTGTTGCACAGGCTGCTGCGAGGTCTCGACGGGCGTGTTGCCGGAGGTTTCAAGTTGTTGTTTAAGCTCTTTTATCTCCCGGCGCAACCGGTTTTCGGAGTTGGCCTGATTATAGAGGTTGTTTTCAATCGTTCGGCGCAGCGACTCGTTGTCGGCAGTCGTTTTTTCGAGACGCGAGGCGATTTCGTCGCGCTCGCCGGTCATGGCGCGCAGTGCGTCTTGGAGCTCGGCGATGCGCTCGTCCTTGCGTTTTTTCACATCTTCAAACTTGTCGAGCTGTGCCTGAATTTCGTTGACAACAGCCATTCCTTCCTGAGCTTTGGCGAGTTCCTGCCGGGCCTCGGCGGTCTGGGAACGGAGCTCGTTCATCATCGCGTCGGTCATCTTGACTTTCATTTCGAGCTGTTCGCGCAGGGTTGTCTGCCGTTCCACTTCGGCCTGAAGGCGTTCTATTTCCCCGCTGTTGTCGGGGGCGGAGGTTTCGCGGGATGATAGTTCTTGAATCTGACCTTTGAGCGAGGTGATTTCTTCGTCTCTTGTCGCGATGTCGTTTTTCAGTCCTTGAATCTCGGCGGTGGCATGGCGGCGTGTCAGGATGCGTTCTTTTTCAGACTGGAGGGAGGTTACTTGTGATTCGAGGTCGTTCACGCGGTCGCAGAGTGCCCGTTTCTGTCGGTCGGCACTGAGCTGGACTCGCTTGATTTCCTGAGCGAGCGAGTCGGCTCGTCCTGAATCGGCCTGCATTTCTTCAATCTGTCCGAGCAGGGAGTCGCGCTCGTTGCGCAGTTTTTGAATCTGAGACCGGTCAGCTCCGGCGACGGCGTTGTCAAGGCGAGTGCGCAGCGACTCGTCGAGTGCGTTGTAGATGAACTGCCGCTGGCGGTCGGTGGAAAGGCTGTCTTTGACAAAGTCGGGGAGGGTGTCGTTGAACAGTTTTATCACTGCATCAAAAAGATCGCCGGGAAGGTCCGGGTCTCCGGCTGTTTTTTCGGTAACCGTGTCGTCGGGCGCAGGTCGGGGTGCAGCCGCGGTCTCGTCAGATGCGGGAGCTTGGGCCTCCTCGGGTGCGTTAGAGGCAGCGGCGGGGCTGTCGGCAGCATAGGTGGGAAGTGAAGAATCATATTCTTCGTCCATATCGTCTTCTTCGGGAGAAAAGCCGAAGGCTTGTTTTAAGCTGGTCCAAAATGCCATAGTGAGGTATTTATTTATCTGGTTTCACGACAACACCGGTGCCTTTCAGGCCGTTGATGCCGATTTCAAGCGGGTTGTCAAATTTAATCACTCTCACAAACTCGGTTTCGAGCACTGCGGGGCGGTTGTTGAGAAATTCCACATCGTAGATTCCCGTCGAGGTTGCCGAGGCGGTGTCGATGGTGAAATAACCCACGCCGAATGATGTCAGGTTCTGGAAAAAGTGGGTTCCCTGACTCGGCTCGATGCGGTAGTTCTCCAGCGAGGATTCCACAATCAGTTTGGCCGCCGAGATATGTGGCCATTTGACAGGTATTCCGAGCGCGGGGTCGCTTGACCCCCACCGTCCCGGGCCGATGAGGATGTAACTTTCTCCTTCAGCGGTAAAGTTACGATTTATTTTTTCAATTTCGCGCGCTATGAGCGAATTATTTGATGCCGAGAAGTGCTCGGGGCGAACATAGACGATTGATTTTACGTTTTCGATGGTTCCGTGGCCCAGCGACGTGTCGGATTTCAGCAGCAGTCTTTCGTCGGGTGTCGCCATGATGTGTTCGTCGACTGTTTCCTTGCGGTCCACGATTGGGCGAATCTGAAGCCAGTATAGCTTGCCGGTTACTTCGGTGCTTTTGGCTGAAGGGTTTATGAGGCCGGCAAATTCAATCTCGACCGGGCGGCTCATTTCGCCGGCGCCTGTCGTCAGCATGAAGTCAAGTGCTTCGGCGAGTGGCAGTACCCGGTGTTTCAGGATGTTGTTGAATGTGACCAATCGTCGTCCTTCTCCGCTTTCGTAGTCCCGGATTACGTTGTCGCGGAAGTCGTAGGTCGATACCATGTATTTCAGTGCTCCTTTTTCGGCGACATCCTGAACGCGCAGTCGGGCGATGTTGTAGCTGTCGTCGGTTGTCATTCCTTCTTGTTTTTTCATGTCGAGTGCGCAGAGTCGTGTCTGGGTGTCTCGCAGAGCGAGCTCGACTTCGGAGGTTTGCAGCACGTTGTCGGGGTGGCGGGGGGAGAAGCGGAGTCCGAGGCCGCCGTCAACGATGTATTTTCCCAGTCCGACGGCGATTTCGACGACTCCGTCCTCGGGCCGCTCGTCGCTGATGGGGTAGTAGTTGAGGGATCGCCCGACACCCGAGAATGACGGGAAGTAGTATCCGTCGGTTTCGCGTCCGACGACTTCCTGAATTATCACGGCCATTTTTTCTTGGTCGATGACGTTGGATGTGGCGGTCATGTAGGCTTTGCTGTCAGCGTAGAAAACGGATGCGTAGACGCTTTTTATAGCGGCGGTCAGGGATTGCAGCATCTTCTGGCGGTCTTGTGCCATCGGGACCATGTAGGTGGAGTAGATTCCGGCAAACGGCTGGTAGTGAGAGTCTTCAAGGAGACTTGAACTGCGCACGGCGAGGGGGCCGTCGACTACGTCAAAGAGGGCGAGGAGGTCTTCTTTGATGCTTTGCGGGAGCTTGGCGCGCTGGAACCGGGCAAGTATTTCCTCGTCGGATGCGTTGCTCAGAGCGACGGGGTATAGCTTGTTGGTTTCCATGAACTCGTCAAAGATGTCGGTGCACAGCACGACGGTGCGCGGGATTGTTATTGTCAGTCCGCCGAAGTTGTCGCAGACAGGGTTTTTCTTTATGATCGAGTCGATGAAAGCGAGGCCGCGTCCTTTGCCGCCGAGGGAGCCTTGCCCGATGCGGGCAAAGTTGGAGTAATGGTCAAATCGGTCTTTCAGGAATACGGCTACCACTCCGCGGTTTTTCATCTTGCGATATTTGACGATCAGGTCGAAAAAGAGCTGGCGGACGGCGGGAGCGTCGGCAATAGACTTGAATCGGTGGCGCTTGATGACTTCGGCGATGGGGAACAGCGCGCGTGAGTATAGCCATCGTGATATGTCGTTGAATGATGCGTGCCAGTAAAGCGCTTCGGCGGGGATGTCGAAGATTTTGTTCTGCATGTCTTTGAGCGACCGGATGCGTGTTATTTCCTCCCCGGTCTCGGGGTTTCGCACGATGAAGTCTCCGAAGCCGAAGTTGTTCATGATGGCCGCGCCGAGGTCGACGGGGAATTTTTTGGAGTTTTTGTCGAGGAATGTTCCTCCGAGTTCCCTGACATCATGGGCGTTTTCGGTTTCCGAGGATTCGATAATCATCGGGAGGTAGGGGTCACGTTTTCGCAGCTCGCGGGCAAGCATGATGCCGGCCTTTGGGTCTTTTTTCCCTTGTCGCGCGAATGACACGTCGCTGATTACTCCGAGGATGTGGTCGCTGTATTTATCATAGAGGGTCATCGCCTCCTCGTAGTCGCGGGCGAGCATTACCTTGGGGCGGCCGCGCATACGGAGCATCTGTTCATGCTCGTTGAGGGCCTCGGTGGAAAATTCGCGCGATTGTTTCAGCAGGAATTTGTAGACGAGGGGCAGTACCGACGAGTAGAATCTTACGGAGTCCTCGACCAGCAGAATCATCTGCACACCCACGGCGTTGATGTCTTTCTCGGCGTTCATCTTGTCTTCGAGCAGCTTGATGACGGCGAGCAGGAGGTCGACGTTGCCGAGCCAGCTGAATACATAGTCGATGGCGGTAAAATCTTCTTTGGCGAGTCGTCGCGAAACCTCTTTGGAGAATGGGGTAAGGACGATGATGGGGATGTCGGGGTGCACGGCTTTTATTTCGCGGGCGCCCGAGAATGTCTCGCTGATGTCGTTTCCCGGCATTGTGATGATGAGGTCGAAGTTTTTGTGGGCCATAACTCCGAGAGCCTCGGCTGTGTCACGCACCTGAGTGACTCGCGGGGGTGACGAAAGATTGAGGGCCACATATTCAAAGTAAAGCTGTTCTTCCACGCGTCCGTCCTCCTCCATCATGAAGGCGTCATAGGGCGACGCAATCAGCAGCACATTAAAAATGCGCCTCTGCATCAAGTCCTGAAAGGCGGTGTCTTTCAGGTAAAGCTGGCTCAAAGCATCCTCATTCATTGCATCAGCAGACTGGTTAGGTTAGTGTCAGTAATCGATTCAAGCGAGCGCAATGAAGAAGCTTTCAGTCGTGCCCGTCAGTTACAGAGCTACGGCTATGCGTCTTCTTCGCAAGTCCAAAATCATTTTACATATCACTCGCTGCAATACATTAAATGATTTCTGACACTCACTTACAGCTACAAAGATACACAGAATTTTTGGTTTAATCGAGACCGTCTCGGAAATTCATCAATTGAAAATGCCTGACGAGGGAGGGTCAGAGGGTCAGAGGGTCGGATTGCGGTGATAAACCGGGGTTGCGGTCACCATGTCGCCGGGGGTACTTTGCGTCCGAAGAAGATTTCTTGCAGGTCTCTGACCATCGGGCCGGGTTCTTCGGCTGACTGTGGCGGCCATGTGTCGGGTTGGAACGGGCGGTCTTGGCCGGTGTCGTTTTTGCGGGCAGTGGCTGTTTTCTTTTCTTTGCGGCGGGCGGCTGCGGCCCGTGCCGACCGGGCGCGGCGGATTGACTTGTCAATCATGTCGCGGAATGTCAGGAATGCGGTGTAGCCGCAGGCGGGGAGGCGGCTGAGGATTTCGTCACACACGGTGCCTTCGGTGAGGTAGGTCTTTACGAGGGTGATGACGGCGTAAAAGCACTCGGGGGTGACGCTTTCGATGGTGAGATGCTCGATTATTTCGGTCAGGATGATGCGGAAAGCGCGGTCAGAGACGAGGTAGGGGGTGGATTTTGTCGTTGTCATGGCTGTTCGGTTTTTTCCGCAAAGGTAATGCCTGAAGAAGGAGGGAGTAATGCGATAATGTCGTTTTTTTCAACGCATCGCACATCATTGCGGTAATTCGCGGTGAGTGAACGAGCCTGTTATTCCCGGTGGTCAGGAGCGCTGGTACTGGGACGGGGACATGCCGGTGAGGTGTTTGAAGTATTTGCCGAATGAGGACTGGTTTGGAAAGTTGAGTTCGTAGGCGACCTGCTGGATGTTTTTGCCGGAGAACCGGAGGAGGTTTTTTGCTTCGAGGATTACAAATTCGTCAATCCACTCGGCGGCAGTGCGTCCTGTTACTTCTTTAATAATCAGCGACAGGTATTTGGGAGAGATAAACAGCTTGTTGGCATAAAACGCTACGGAGCGTTCTCGTGTGTGGTGGGTGTGGACGAGAGCCATGAAGTCGTGGGCGTAGCTGACCCGTCGTGCTCGCGAGCGAGATGGCTCGGGTGTTTCGTCGTGGTCGGTTTTGGCGTATTTTGCGGCCATCTGCATCATCTGGTAGCAGAATGCGGCGATGATGCATCGAGAGATGCTGCGCACATAGATGTCGTCGGGGTTTACAGTGGTGTTGTGGTGTACCAGCTCGTAGTAGTTTCGCAACAGTCTGACATCTTCGGAGGTTATAGAGATTACCGGTCGGTAGGCGGCTCGGTTGCGCATGTCGGCCGATGACAGGATGTTTATGTCGAAGTTGATGTCGCGTAAGAACCCCGAGGAAACGATGAGGGCGTAGCAGTCAAGGTTTTCGCGCTCGATTGACTTTATCTCGACGATGGAGTTGGGGGATGTTACGAGGAACGATCCGGGCCCCATTGTGTAGCGGTTGAGGTTTATTTCCATGTCGAGAGCTCCGTCGGCGCAGAGCATCCAGATTGAGCCGTCGATGCGGAACGGTCCGTTGGCGAGCTGCGGAAGCTGGTTGGCCGAAGTGATGCGCGTGAACACATATTCGGCTCCGAGATTGGAGAACTCGGTCGAAAATCTGGCAAAGTCGGTTATTTGTGATACGTTGACTGTCTGTCCCATTGGATTATTCGGTTATTTCGGACTGCAAAAATACGGAATGTTATCCAATATAGGAACTGGAGAGGGCGTTTTGACCAGCTTTTGGCTGTTTTAGATTATTTTTCGTCGGGATGCTTGCGGTAATATTCTTCAAGCAGGTTGCCGATGTTGAAGTAGTATCCTCCGGCTGTTTTTCCGTCGCGGTCACGGACTGTTATAAACTCGTAGCATGGGTCGTAGAACAGGTGGTCGTCGACGGTGTAGTTCATCATGTTGAGGAGGACGTATTCATGTTGCGGCTCGATGACGTACCAAGCGTTTTCCTCGTCGAGCCCGGTTCCGGTCGAGACGATTGCCATGAGGATGTAGTTGAGTTTGTATTGCCAGATATTGGCAAGGTTGGTTTTCCCTTTTTCGCGGAGAGCGTTGATGAGAAGGACCATTTCCTGAAGGTTGAACGGGTTGTCGTCGAGGGCGCGCTCGGCGTAGGCGATCACTGAGTCGCATTCCTGACGGGTGAGCTTGCCGTTGTTGTTGTTGTTGCGGGTAAAGCGGAGCGGGTGTTCCCCTGAGCGGTAGGGAGTATAGTCTTCCTGAAACATGTAGCCGAGATAGAGGTGGCGGTACTTGTCGATTTTCATCAGGGTGTCGTTGCGGCGGTATTCCTCCATCAGGCGGGGGTAGTAGTAGGGGGATGTGCGGTCGTTTATTGCCTGTCTGATTTTTTCAAGGTCGGGTTTCTCCCGTTTCAGTTGCGGAAGAACCTGTGAGGAGGCGGGAACGGCAATCGAGATTGCGAGCAGTATGAATAGTAATATCGATTTCATCGGTCTAACGGGTTATAATACTGGTTGAGAGGATGCCTATGGCTGTCCCGACGGTACACATTGTGATGACGGCGGGGAGGCCTTTGGCGCAGAGATAGTTCAGGAATTTTCCTGAGGGGAATGCGAGGGCGGATCCGGCGGGAGTGCGGCTATAGGCGAGTGCGCCGCAGAATGCGCCGAGAACGGCTCCGACAATCATCCCGGCGTGGGAGAGGACCAAGCCGACGAGAGCTCCGGCGAGTGTTGCGCCGACGATGTAGCCGTTTCCTCGTGTCGAGCGGGTGATGTCGGGGGGGAGGAGGTAGCTCAAGGCGATGACAATGGCGGCTGCAACTCCCCAGAAGATATAGGAGGCGGCACCGATGGCGATTTCTGAGCCGATTCCTGTCAATGTCAGTCCGGCCCATGCCGTCACGACGCTCCATCTCGACGGGATAAACGCGAGTATCACCGATAGGGTGAGAAGCAGGGCGGCTGATATTGTCAGTGTCATAGTCAGATGGTCGTTTTATTAATATTAACGCCCGTGGCGGGTGAATGGTTATTTTTTTTCATTGTCCGCGTCTGTGTCCTCGACCTTTACCTGCGGGACTTTGAGGTCAGGGTAGGATATGCGCGAGTGGTACATGGTGCGCAGCCGTCGGGCAAATTCTTCCTTGATTTCTTTGACATCGCTGAATGACAGGGGTGAGTCGTTATGGAGACCTTCGGCTACCTGCGAGTCGATTATTTTGTTGACGAGCGCCGAGATTGCCTCGGGGGAGTGGTCGGTCATCGAGCGGGATGCGGCCTCGACGGCATCGGCCATCATCAGGATGGAGGTTTCGCGTGAGCGCGGATTAGGGCCGATGTATCGGAATGGAGTGTCGTCGACCGCCTCGCCGGGGTGCGCGTTGCAATAGGTGTTGTAGAAGTATCGGGCGCGTCCGGCACCGTGGTGCTCGCGGATGAAGTCTTTTATGATAGATGGCAGTTTGGCTTTGTCGGCCATGGCGACTCCTTCGGTGACGTGTCCGGTGACGATGCGCGCGCTCTGGATGGGGTCGAGTGCGTCGTGAGGGTTGACCCCGTGCTGGTTTTCGGTATAGAAGGCGGGGTTTTTAATTTTTCCGATGTCGTGGTATAGGGCGCCGGCGCGTACGAGCTGGACGTTTGCCCCGATGCGGTGTGCCGCAGCTGACGACAGGTTGCTGACAGCCATCGAGTGCTGGAATGTGCCGGGGCATTCTTCGGAAAGTTCTCGCAGCAGAGGGTTGTTGATGTCAGAGAGCTCGACAAGCGTGACACGCGAGGTGAATCCGAATCCGCGCTCGAAAAGGAACATCAGTATGTAGCTGAACGAGATGAATACCGCGTTGATTGCGAGGTAGCCAAACATGCGTGTCGACAGTTTCCCGATCGAGCCGCTGTGGATGATTTCGATTGCGATGTAGGCGAGGCTGTATGCGACAAAAACGAGGGCGGCGGTCCGGATTAGCTGAGACCGGCGGGATAGGTCTTTTAGCGACGCGATGGCCACGACACCGGCCACGGACTGCAGGAAGATGAATTCAAGCGGGAATGATGCTATCAGGGCGCAGGTCATGACCTCGACAAGGTGGCAGAAATATGCTGTCCGTGAGTCGAGGAAAATCAGCAGCATTATGGGGAGGATGGTGAGAGGCACGATGTAGGCCCCGCTGTTGGAGAAGGTTGCGTGGAAGGCGAAAGTCAGCAGTGCGAAAATCGTTATCATGGTGAGAATGAGCATGATGGTTCGCATGTCGAGGAAATAGTCGCGGCGGAAGAAGAACAGGTAGGTGTAGAGGATTGTCATCAGGATGAGCATGTACAGAGCCTGTCCCGCGATCGGGTAGTAGTGCTCGCTGACGGTGCCGTTGCTGCGCTCGTCGGCGAGTTCTTCGTAGGTGTCAAGGACTGTTGCGAGCCTTGGTGTCACGATGTCGCCCCGGTCGATTATGCGTTCTCCCTGCTGGATGACCCCGACTGGCGCCATGGCTTTCAGCATTGTTTCTTCATAGAGGCGTCGAGTGGCGGCAGAGTCGAGAGTGATGTTGGGCTGAAGAACTTCGGAGAGTTTTGTTGCGAGAATCGCGCTGTGTATGTCGGGGTCGCTGAATATGCTGTCGATGCGTGCGTAGGCGCGTCGTGCCGAGCGGTAGCGTGTCGTGGGGATGGACATGGCCATGTTTTCGACGATGAATCTTACGGCGGGGAGTCGTCCTTCCTCGATGCGTGTATAGGATTCGCGGTCAACGATTCCGTCATCAAATATTTTTTTTATCTCGGCGAGCAGGCGGTTTTTTTCTGCGGGTGATATATTGGGCTGGTGAAGTGCGTTGAGTTTCACGGCATAGTCGGATATTATCATTTTTTCCGAGGCGATGTCGCGGGTGTATACCGGCTCGAAAGCACGGTCAATGCTGTCACGCACCTGCTGTGCGCTGACCGAGTCGAGGTGGACCGGGATGTCAAAAGGCGCGGTCAGGAGCGCATATCCCCACGGACGGTTAACGTCGTAGATATAGTGGTTTTCGCCGGTTCGAGGCAGGAAATACACTATAACGGCGACCACGGCGAGAAAAAGCGCGATGCGCAGTGGGCGCGAATGGGTTGCGGTTGTCTTCATGTTGCGATGTTGCGAAATGAGGATTATTTTATGCGGCGGGCCTTTTTGACGCCGTTAATTTTAAGCATGTTGCGGCAAAGCTGCTCCACGGTGTCGGTGTTGCTGACCAAGATTCCGAGGTGGCATGTGAAAACCTCGTCACGAGCCTCGATGTTTAGCCGCCTGATGTCTATGTTCAGTGTTGTGGAGATGAGTCGGGTTAGTTCTTGAAGGATTCCGTGGCGGTCTATGCCCTCGATGACGATGCTTGCGGGGAAGTTTCCGGAGACTTCGTCCCATCGTGTCGCCACGATGCGTGGCCCGTAGCTTGCTTTCAGCACTTGGGCGCGCGGACATGTCAGCTCGTGGACTTCGACTTCTCCTTTGTCGTTTATGAAACCCATGACTTCGTCGCCCGGGATGGGGCGGCAGCAGTCGGCAAATACAAAGTTGGACTCCTTGTCAGAGAATTTCAGGATGTATGTGTTCTTAGTGTTTATTGCGGGTTTTGGGCGCGAGCCGTCGGTTTCGGCCTGAGGTTCCTGCTCTTTCTTTTTACTGGTTCCGAGGCCGAGGCGGAAGATTTTGGATAGCAGGTTTTTGGCGGTGTTGGATGTGTTGGCGTTTAGGTAGTCGTCAATCGAGATTTCGCCTTGTCCGAGTTTGAGGAACAATTCTTCGCGAGAAGCGACGTGGTAGGTGCCGAAAATTTTGGTCAGCACGTTGTTGTTGAGCGTGATGTTGTTTTCGGCGAGGAATTCGTCAAATATGTTCCGGCCTTTTTCCATGGCGGGCTGCTGTACTTTGCGCAGTTCCTTTCGCAGTCGTGTGCGGGCTTTGGCAGTGGCAAGGAAGTTGGTCCATTCGGCCTTTGGCGACTGGGACTGTGAAGTGAGCACCTCTACTTGGTCGCCGCTGTTGAGGCGGTGGCTCAGTGGGACGAGCTTGTGGTTGACTTTTCCGGCAATGCAGTGAGCACCGATTTCGGAGTGCAGGGCAAAGGCAACGTCGAGCACCGTTGCGCCGGTGGGGAGTGTTATGAGTTCGCCTTTTGGGGTAAAGACGACTATTTCAGAGGAGAACAGGTTTAGTTTCAGCGTGTCGAGAAAGTCGATTGCGCTGGGGGTAGGGTCGTCGAGGATGTCTTTGATTGTGCGGAGCCACACGTTGAGTTCGCTTTCTTCGTCGCTTTCCCCGATTTTGTATTTCCAGTGTGCGGCAAATCCTTTTTCGGCAATTTCGTCCATGCGCCGGCTTCGGATCTGGACTTCGATCCAGTTGCCGTCGGGGCCCATCAGAGTGACGTGCAGGGCCTGATATCCGTTGGCTTTCGGCGTGCTTATCCAGTCGCGTGTGCGGTCGGGGTGGGGTCGGTAAAGGTCGGTCAGGGCCACATATATCTTATAGCACATCTCTTTTTCGAGCGCGGGGTCGTCGCAGTCGAAAATGATGCGCATCGCGTAGAGGTCATATACTTCCTCGAATGGAATTTTCTTTGTCTCCATCTTTCGCCATATCGAGTAGACTGATTTCAGCCTCGCTTTAGCCTCATATCTGATGCCCATTTCGTCGAGTCGCGCGTGAATCGGGGTGGCGAAGTCGTTGTAGACAGCCTCGCGCCCCGACTCGCTGTTGCGAATCTGCTCGGAGATGCGAGCATAGGCGTTGGGGTGTTCATATTTGAAGCTGAGGTCTTCGAGTTCGGTCTTTATCGCAAATAGTCCGAGCCGGTGGGCGAGTGGGGCATATATATATAATGTCTCGCCGGCAATTTTATATTGTTTGTTTGGGGCCATGGAGCCGAGTGTGCGCATATTGTGAAGGCGGTCGGCCATCTTGATGAGTACTACCCGGATGTCTTCGCTCATGGTCAGAAGCAGTTTGCGGAAATTTTCGGCCTGAGCAGATGCTTTGTCGCCGAAGATGCCGCCCGAAATTTTTGTGAGTCCGCTGACGAGCTGTGCGATTTTTTTGCCGAAATGCTGTTCGATGTCTTCGACAGTATAATCGGTGTCTTCGACCACGTCGTGAAGCAGGGCGGCGCATATCGAGGTTGACCCGAGTCCGATTTCGCGGCTCGCAATTTTTGCAACCGCGATCGGGTGCAGGATATATGGTTCGCCGGAACGGCGGCGAATCCCGGCGTGAGCCTCCTTGGCAAATTTGAAGGCACGCTCGATGATTTCCACTTTTTTGCGGTGATTGCTTCGCAGATAGCCGTTAAGCAGGTCGTCAAACTCGCGTTGTATCAACTGATCTTCTTCTTTGGGTGACATTATGTGCTGCTCCATGATCCAGATGGTGTCTTTGGTGTCTAATTTTACAAAATTAGTGACAATTCCCGAAACATGGGTAATAAAATTCGAGAAAATGAAAAAGATGCTGAAAAATTTTTGGAAAATAAAAAATATGACTAACTTTGCAGTCGCAAAACTGTTGCGGGGTGTAGCACAGTTGGCAGCGCGCCACGTTCGGGACGTGGAGGTCGGAAGTTCGAGTCTTCTCACCCCGACATCACAGAACAACCTCACAGGTCTAAAGCCTGTGAGGTTGTTGCTTTATTGTTATACTAAAATGCCCTCTTGCGAGGTCGGGCCGAGAGCCTTGTTGTGTCAATGCTTGTCGTTTTGAACTTTCATCCATCGCGGGTGGCGGGCTCAGCGATAGTCGGCAAAGCGTGACTGCAACTTCTTGCGGGCGAAAAAGATGCGGCTCTTGACGGTTCCGAGAGGTAGACACATCTTTTCGGCGATTTCATTGTATTTGTATCCGGCGACATGCATCGAGAAGGGGATGCGGTACTCGTCGGGGAATGAGTTGATGGCGGCAGAGATTTCACCGGCGTTGCAGGAGCCTTCGGGAGATTCGATTCCCGATTCTTGTGACAGGCTCAGGTGGTAGAGGTCGTCGGTCTGGTCGATGATTGTCGCGCTGCGCACAACTTTGCGGTAGTTGTTGATGAATATATTGCGCATGATGGTGAACACCCAGCCTTTGAAGTTGGTGTTGTCGACATACTTGTCTTCGTTGTCAAGCGCTTTGAGCGTTGTGTCCTGAAGCAGGTCGTAGGCGTTGTCACGGTTGGAAGTCAGCATGTAGGCGAAGTTCAGAAGATTGCTCTGAAGACTCATCAGCTTTGTTTGAAATTCCTTGGATCCCATGATGTTTTGATGTTAGAAAGTTGAACGTTTCAGTTGACTTTAGTTCTGTTGAACAATCCAAAGTTAATGAAATGAAGACTGGGACTGAAATATGCTGGGTAAAATATCTATAAAAAGTTACAAATAAGTTACTGAGTTGTGTAATAGGTTGATGGTCAGATGTTTTATTGTACTGAATTGGTGTTGCAAAATTGTTACAGCGAAACAATGGTGTAACATTTGTGTCATCGCTAACAGGCTGAATTAGAGTTGGCCGGCTGGCGCATGGAGGCGCCGTCGGCACTTTGGCAGCACTTTGGGCATCTTGTGCGGTCTCATTGGTTCTCTCTAAAATCGGCCGATATGCGTGGTGATGAATCCTCGCAGATTCTTGAAAATTTTTTATCTTTAATTGGTGGTGGAATGAAAAAAAAATGTTACTTTTGTGAAAATTTGGAAAAGAATGGCCGTCGATCTTCAAGAACGTATCGATAAAATAAGGGTCAAAGCAGGTCTGCTGACTGAGCGTTATGACCTTTTGCGGCAAGGCAAACTTGCTGCTGATGAACGTGTTGAAGAATTGACACGCCGGCTTGATGCGGCACAGCGCGAAATATCCGACTTGCGCCGACAGGTAGAATACCTCCGTGTCGCCTCGGTAGTCGCTCCCGACCACCGGGATGTCGAGAAGGCAAGGACATTCATTTCAGGTTTAGTGCGGGAAATCGACAACTGCATCACCCGATTAACTCAATGATGCAATGAGAGATAAACTGAATATAACGATACGCATCGCCGACCAGCCTCGCATGTATCTTTCGATTCCTCCCGAGGAAGAAGAAGTCGTGCGTCGCGCCGAGGCCAATATCAACGAGCTTTGGCGCAACTGGACCAAGCGGTTTAAAGATAAGACCCATGGAGAAATTCTCGCAATGGTCGCATTCCGGTTTGCGCAGCTCTATTTTGACAATGAGGCGCGTGTGGCCGAAGTGGAGTCACTCCTTGCCACGCTTGAAAAAGACCTTGACGAGCGGCTGCTTGGAGTGGAGGCTGACTGATGATGCCGACATGCTTTCCATGGCTGCCGGAATCGATGCCATGATTCAGCGATATCATTGATGTTGTAATGGTTTCCTCGCCCCTAAAGAGACGAGAACCGTATTTCTGCACGACCTGTTTTTCTTTGATCACGCAGCCTGTCGTGGCTGCCATGATAGGATGCATGGGCCGTGTGATTTTTTATTAACATATTTAACTGTAACTTCCTAAAAGTAACAAATGGTCATATTATTTTATCTATGTGCCGCTTTAATCGGGGCTGCGATTGGCGTCACAATAATCTTGCTGACACAGAAAATCACGGCGCGTTCACAAGCCAAAAATATCGTTGACGAGGCTGAACGCGAGGCCGAAGTAATCGTTAAAAACAAGTTGCTGGAGGCCCGCGAGGAGGAACTCCGCATCAAGACCGAGGCTGAAAAGCAGGCCAACCAACGGTTGCAGCGCGTCCAGAACGAGGAGTCTAAAATCAAGCAGCGCCAGAACCAGCTCAACCAGCAGCAGAGCGAGAACGCCAAGCAGCGTAACGAGAACGAGCAGACCCGTCAAAGTCTTGAAACACAGATGGCTGCGCTTGAAAACCGCAAGGAGGAGGTGGAACGCCTGCGTCGCACCGCCCAAGACACCCTTGAACACATCTCGGGCCTGTCAAGCGAGGAGGCCAAGGAGAAGCTTATCGAGTCGTTGCGCGACGAGGCCAAGACGGCTGCCGCATCCTATATCAACGACATCATGGACGAGGCCAAGATGACCGCCAACAAGGAGGCCAAACGCATTGTAGTCCAGTCGATTCAGCGACTTGCCACCGAGACGGCGATTGAAAACTCGGTAACAGTCTTCCACATTGATTCCGACGAAATCAAGGGCCGCATCATCGGCCGCGAGGGCCGCAACATCCGCGCTCTTGAGGCCGCCACCGGTATCGAGATTATAGTCGACGACACCCCCGAGGCGATTGTCCTCTCGGGTTTTGACCCTGTGCGCCGCGAGATTGCACGCCTTGCCCTGCATCAGCTTGTGGCTGACGGCCGCATTCACCCCGCCCGCATCGAGGAGGTGGTTGCGAAGGTGCGCAAGCAGATCGAGGAGGAAATCGTCGAAACCGGCAAGCGCACAGCCATCGACCTCGGTATCCACGGACTGCACCCCGACCTTATCCGCCTTGTCGGCAAGATGAAATACCGTTCGAGCTACGGCCAGAACCTGTTGCAGCACTCGCGCGAGACTGCCAACCTCTGTGCCATCATGGCATCGGAACTCGGCCTCAACCCCAAGAAGGCCCGTCGTGCCGGATTGCTCCACGACATCGGCAAGGTGCCCGACGAGGAACCCGAGCTGCCCCACGCTCTCCTCGGCATGAAACTTGCCGAGAAATACAAGGAGAAACCTGAAATCTGCAATGCAATCGGCGCCCACCACGACGAAATCGAGCAGACAACGCTGCTTGCTCCGATTGTGCAGGTGTGTGACGCTATTTCGGGCGCCCGCCCCGGTGCCCGCCGCGAAATAGTCGAGGCATATATCAAGCGTCTGAACGACCTTGAGCAGCTCGCCCTTTCCTATCCCGGCGTTATAAAGACCTATGCCATTCAGGCCGGTCGCGAATTGCGCGTTATTGTCGGAGCCGATAAGATTGACGATGTCGAGACCGAAAAACTGTCGGGTGAAATCGCCAAGCGCATTCAGGACGAGATGACATATCCCGGACAGGTTAAGATTACCGTCATCCGCGAGACCCGTTCGGTAAGTTTTGCCAAATAACGATTGCGGCCTATGGAAACCGAAAAAAACGAGGAGGCTGCCCGCGTGCAGCCTTCCGGCTCATCTGCCGCCATCCCCGCCGATGGCGGAGGTTGTCAAGCAGGCGGATGTTGCAGGCGTGGGTGTACTGACGTGCCCCGCGGGAAATTGCACTGTTTTGACTGGCTTGCCGACATTCCCGGCGGAATGGCCGACTGTGACATTGTAGAAGTCCAGTTCAAGAACACCCGCAAGGGTTTCTACCGGAATTCGACCAATCTGGACCTTGCAATCGGCGATCTGGTGGCCGTAGAGGCATCTCCGGGCCATGACATTGGCACGGTGACCCTTACCGGCCAGCTCGTAAGGATCCAGATGAAACGGGCCAATGTCAAGAGCGATGCCGAGATACGCCGCGTGTTCCGCGTCGCAAAGCCGGCCGACATCGAAAAATATCACGAGGCCAAGGCCCGCGAGAACGACACGATGATTCGCGCCCGCAAGATAGCCGAGAGTCTTCATCTCAACATGAAAATAGGGGATGTCGAGTATCAGGGCGACGGCAACAAGGCCATCTTCTATTATATTGCCGACGAGCGCGTCGATTTCAGGCAGCTTATCAAAGTGCTTGCCGAGACATTCAAGGTGCGCATCGAGATGAAGCAGATCGGCGCCCGTCAGGAGGCCGGACGCATCGGGGGTATCGGGTCGTGTGGCCGTCCGCTGTGCTGCGCGAGCTGGATGACCACTTTCGTGTCGGTCGGGACGAGTGCGGCCCGCTATCAGGACATATCCCTTAATCCTCAGAAACTTGCCGGGCAGTGTGCCAAGCTGAAATGTTGCCTGAATTTCGAGGTTGACACCTATGTCGAGAGCGCGCGGCGCATGCCTCCCAAGGATGTGCGTCTTGAAACCACCGACGGTACATGGTATCATTTCAAGACCGACATATTCAAAAAAGAGATTACCTATTCTTCTGACAAGTCTGTCGCCGCCAACCTTGTCACCATTGACGCTCCCCGTGCATTCGAGATTATCGAGATGAACAAGCGCGGCGAGAAACCGTCACAGCTTAAACGCGACGGGGAGGATGCCGCCAACCGCAAGCCGTCAAGCGACTTGCTCGAGCAGGACAGCCTGACCCGATTTGACAAGGCCAAGAAGAAAAAACGCAAGAAAAACAATAACAACGGTAACGGCAATGGCGCGCCCGGCGGCGAAAAGCCTCGTCAAGGCGACCATCAGCAGAACCCCAAGGGCGAGCCTCGTCAGGGCGATGGAGCACCCTCCAAGCCTCAGCGCAAGCCGAAACCTCAGCAGGGTGACCGCCAGTCACGCCAAGGTGACGGCGCGGGGTCGCAACGCAACAATGCGCCACGTCAGCCACGTCAGGGCGACAACGGCCGCCAGCAGCAACGACGCGAGCGGCCGCAGCGCGACACCGGCGAAAACCGCGAGAAACCACATGGCGGCCAGTCTCCGCAACAACCGCCTAAGCAATGAAAATATTTGCACCGTTCATATTGATGATAACATTGTGCTTGGGAGCCTGTTCTCCCGGGCACAATGATTATAGCTGCTACTCGACTGTCGACGACGACGGATGGGCCTACGGGGATACCCTGACCTTTGCGCCTGATTCGATGCTGAACGACTCGGTTATGACAGCGGCGATAAAAATCGCGGTGCGGCACGATAATAATTACCCTTATTCCAATTTGTGGGTTGAGGTTTCACATACCTCGGCCGACGGACTTTCGCGTCGCGATACCGTCAACATCCCTCTTGCTGATGTCTATGGACGTTGGCTCGGAAACGGTTTCGGGGCCGACTATCAGAAAGAGGCGGTCGTGGCCGAAAATGCCGCTGTCGATATGCGCCGGCCCTTGACCGTGCGTCACATCATGCGGGTCGACACGCTTGACGGCATTGAGCAGGTGGGGGTATCAGTAGTTCCGGTAAGATGAAATTCGACAGCTTGATATTTGACATGGACGGCACATTGTGGGATGCCGTTGACAGCTATGTGGCTGTGTGGAACAAGACATTTGAATCGATGGGATATTCCGTTTCGGTTTCCCGTGACGACCTCTTGCGCTACATGGGAAAGCCGCTTGACGAGATTGTCGAGAGTATCGCGTCGTTTCTTCCTTCCGGCAGGACGGGTGAGTTTTATGACAGATTGGCGCGATATGACAGCGAGATGATGCCCGTGCTTGGCGGTCGTCTCTATCCGGGCGTGGCCGAGTGGTTCCCACGGCTGGCTGAACGCTATGCCGTGTATATGGTCAGCAACTGCGGTCCTGACGGATTGAGAAATTTTCTGACCTTTACAGGCTTGGCTGAATATGTCACCGATACGCTGACCAATGGTGAGACGCATCTTCCCAAGTCGGGTAATATTGCGCTGCTTGCACTGCGAAATGGTTTTAAATCGCCTGTCTATATCGGTGATACACAGGGTGATTGCGACCAAGCCCATATCGCGGGCATACCGATGGCTCATGTCACATACGGTTTTGGCGAATGTCGCGATGCCGATTATTCTTTTTCGGATTTTGAATCCCTTGCCCGATTCCTTTTGGAAAAATAATTGTAAAAATCTTTTAAAACTTTTGGTGGGTTAACCAAAAAGTTGTAACTTTGCAATCGCAATTGCGAGAGAGCAAGGCTCCTTAGCTCAACTGAATA
>DLAR01000104.1:0-51555 GCA_002494015.1 Porphyromonadaceae bacterium UBA7042
TTGTAACCGGCGACGTGCATCGAGAAGGGGATGCGGTACTCGTCGGGGAACGAGTTGATGGCGGCGGTTATCTCGCCGGCCCCGAAGGAGCCTTCGGGAGTCTCAAGGCCTGAATCCTGCGACAGGTTCAGGTGGTACAGGTCCTCGGTCTGGTCAACGACGGTGGCGCGGCGCACCACGCGGCGGTAGTTGTTGATGAAGATGTTGCGCATGATCGTGAACACCCAGCCCTTGAAGTTGGTGTTGTCGACATACTTGTCTTCGCTGTCGAGGACTTTGAGGGTGGTATCCTGAAGCAGGTCATAAGCATTGTCACGATCCGATGTGAGCATGTAGGCAAAGTTCAACAGGTTGCCTTGAAGGCTCATAAGCTTGTTTTGAAATTCCTTGGTTCCCATGATGAAATGAATTTAGAAAAGTTGAACGTTTTTTGTTATCGTTTTCGTTTGACATTTCAAAATTACCTCTTTTCCCGCCGATGCAAAAATTTCAGCGCAACTATTTGCAACAAAAAGTTACAATTGCGTTTCAAAATAACGCAAGCAATTGATATATAATAAAATAAATCCTGCAACAAATTGTTACAGGATTATTACAACGCAATATTTTCGTAACTAAAACAGTTACAAATGCTGCATGTCACCTGGCTGATTCAATCATTGCATCAAGGTTCTGACGGTCGATGACCGACCCGGTAGCGCGATTGAACATGTCGCCCGGTGTGTCCCAATAGAAGGGCATGAGGCCGTTGCGACGGGCCGACTTGACAAGGTAGCCATGATAATAGGCACGGGAGTCAAGATGTTTCTGCAGGTTGTCGATATTGGAGCGGCGGGTCGCGCCAAACTCTCCGATGATGACGGGAATACCTCGGTCAATGAAGTTGGTCTTGATAAGTGCCATCTTTGAGTCGAGATAATCTTCCTCGCCCCATGTGCAGTCTCGCTTGGTGCCGGTGTGGTAGTCTTTGCCCCAAAAATATTTCACAGGACAGTCGCTACCCCACTCGTTGTCCTTGCTCATAATGCAGAAATCGGAAGGGTCGTAATAATGGACTTCGAGCATGAGACGGTCGGGAACGACATCGGCGGGCAGTGTCAGGCAATACTTGACGGCAAGGTCAAAGTTGGTCGACGGGGCCTGCACGACAAGCACGCGGTCGGTGTTGTTTCCGCCTGAGGCACGGACTACGTCGATGAATGTCTGCATATAGGTTTTCAGCGCGTCGGCACTTGACTGGGTGTCCTTTCCGGCCTCGTTGGCTCCGGCGAAGATGAGATGAGCGTCATAGGTCTTGAAGTTTTCGGCAATCTGAGTCCAAAGTGTGCGCTGAATGTTGTCAACCTCGCTGTCGTAAGAGTCGATGTTGAGCTCCATCCATCCCTCGTCCCAGTGGATGTTCATAATGACGTAAAGGTCATGGGCGACGATAAGGTCGACCACCTCCCTGACTCGCGACATCCAAGCGTCATCGATTTTGAGAGTGCTCTTGTCACAATGGTTGTACCACGCTACGGGGAGGCGCACAAAATTGAATCCTGACTCCTTTATACTATTAATATAATCCTCGTTGATTCTGGCGGCTCCCCACGCGGTCTCTCCGCCGATAGCTTCAAGGGTGTTGCCGATGTTTATACCCATGACAAACTGCTCGGAAATTTCTTTGGCAGTCATCGATTCAAGCGGTGCGGCAACTGCCTGGGTCAGCGTAAACGACACACTCACGTCGGTACCGTCGAGGGAAACTACAACGGAGCCTTCTCTAACCGTGCCGGAGCGATTGGGAGCGACTTGCAGTTCAAATGTCTGCGACGCGAGTGCGCGGGAATCGTCGACGAGCTTGATCCACGCGGGAGCGTCGACCGAATATGTGCCGTTAGTGGCGACAGTCACCGTGACCCGGCCACCCTCGCCGTCAATATCGGTAGCCGATACTGATTTCAGCTCAAGGCCGAGAGCGTATGTCTGCTTGATGTTAATTGTGGCAGTCGAGCTACCGTCGGTAACGGTCATGACCGCGGTGCGGTCATCAAAATCGGCATCATTGGCGGCGACGTTGACTGTCAGGGCATAGATGTCGGCACTGCCACGACGGGCAACAGAGTAAGTCACCCAAGGAGCATCGACTGACACTCGTGGCTCGACTGAGGAACGCACATTGATTTCCTGACTGCCTCCTTCACGACTGTAGGCCAGCTCGGTCTTCCCGACGAAGAACTCACCGCCGTCTTTTCCCGGCTCGTCATTACTATCACCACAGGCTGTCAAGCAAAACACCGACATCAACAACAGAATGTTGAAAAGAAGATTTTTCATACAAAGATAGAAATTGGCCGACATCTATGGTGTCGGCCAATAAAATTATTAAACAATCTGTTTATTCAATCACAAGAGGAACGTAAACATCATTTACAGTCACCTTTAACAACGACGGGTCAACGAGAGCCGAAGAAAGACCGAGGATGTCGACAGTGAAGCATTCAAATCCGGAGCCTGAAGGCTGGATGGGAGCCTGAATCTCATAGGTGCCGTCACCTTTAACTTCAGCAGCGCCGGCACAAGAATCCCAGATTGAGGGCCACCAGCCGCCTGAAGCGAATCCGATGCGGGCGACAAACGACGCGGGAGCGTCGGCTTTCAGATTGCCGTCAATGCCGGTTATCGTCAGATTAGTGCCGAGAGTACCGGGGCCATAGGAGGCAGACGCATAGTTGTTATTACCCCACGAGGCACTCAGCTCAACGCGGATATTACCGTTTTCTTCCAAGTCACCCACTCTGTAGGGCACGTCAGTCGGGAGATACTGTACAGGCTCGTTGGCAGGGTCAATCTGGACGCTCAGCAACTCAGCCGAAACATCTTCAACCGATTCAAGGTCATCGGCCATACCGACAATGTCGATAGCGGCGATAATGCAGTTTTCAACAGGAGCGGGCACATCTAAAGCTACTGTGTAGATACCGTCACCGTTAACAATCGCTGTACCGCGATTGACAACATTATCCCAATAGGAGATGTCCCAGTTGTTTCCGGCAAATCCGATGCGGGCGAGATAGGTACCGGCAGCACCTTCTTTAAATGTCACGCCCGAGAGGCTGAAACGGACGACAATGCGCTTTTCGGGAACGATAGCATCAAGGTCGACGGGATTCACACCTCCGCTCCACTCCGACGAGATAGTTATTCGGAAATTAGAGCCGTCGGGGGTGGTTGAAAGTTTAGAGTTGTCAATTTCCTGTTCGTTATTGCCGACAATCACTTTCTTGCGGACTGCGCGGACCGACATGCCGGTATAGACAGGAGCCATCTGACTCTTGAAATCAGAACCTTCAAAAGCATAGGCGACGGCATAGCTGTCGTTGTTGTCAACAATGTCGCCTGTCATGTAGATACCCATCAGGCCTTCGGCAGTCACCTCCTCGCCGGTGCGGGAACCCGCTGCGGGGAAGAAAAGAGTGTTCCCGTTAACGGTCGAGGTCAGTTTAATGCCCTTGACGCCGTCAACCTCGGCAATTTCTTGGGTAGTAGCGGCAAGAAGGGCTTTGAAATCAGCCTGAGTGGGGAGGAAACCGATACCGGCCTTTGCTGCGACATCGTTGTCAGACCCGCTGATTGACGAAGTAGGATAATCGGCAGTCGAAGCGGAACGTTTCAGGCCGGTTACGTCACCGAAACCGTAGAGGCCGCCAAGCTGCGACTCTTTTTCGGCACCTACATTATACTTGGCCCACTGGAGCTTGACACCCATGTCGACAAAATCGGCATCGGGGTCGGCAGCATCGAGATTGCCGAGAGTTGTGGTGAAGCTCTTGACATCGCCATAGACGGGAGCGCCGTTGAGCATCATGTAGGCCACATAATAATATGTAGTAGCGGGGACGAGGCGGTCAACAACGGCTGTGTAGCTGTTAGTCGAAGTCTCAACGGGGAGGTCGATACCGTTTTCAACCATCGAGGCATCGGCGGCATACTTGAAACCGTGAACGAGCGTCCCGGCCTGAAGCATGTCGCTCACGCCGTTGACGGTGCCGCCGAGAGTGGCGGTCGAGGCTGTGACAGCCGAGGCTTCAGCCGTGCCGACATCCGAGCTGGTGGTAACAAAACTCTTGACATCGCCATACTCGGTCACTTTGCCCTGAAGGGTAACATAGGTGGCATAATAGTAGGTAACGCCATCCTGAAGGCCGGTAATGGTGGTCACGACGGTGGTGCCGTCTTCCTGAAGCACACCGGGAGCCTTGGTTCCGGCGGCAACAGGATTTTCAGTGGTCGAGTAAACGGCACCCACGGTATAGTTGCCCGAAGTCATGCTCGACAGGTCGGCTACAGTGCCTGTAACGGTCGCGGTCGTAGCTGTTGTCTCGGCATCGCCTGTTGTGACCGAAGTGATAATCGAGTCGGTATTGATGACATAGTTGTCGTCATCGTCACAGGCAACGGTGAACACACCGAATGCAAGTGCCACAATACCTGACAGTAATATATTTTTCTTCATTGCTTAATTCTAACTGTTTGGTTTATTCTTCAGTAATGAACGGTTTACCGTTGTCAAAGATAATATCAACGGTGACCTCGATCTTGTCGTTGAACAGGAACACTTCTGTGCTCGGGAAACAAGAGGCGAGTCCCCACGCGTTGCAGATGTAGCGACGGGCTGTTGAGGGAGAGTCTCCCTCGCTGCGGGAGATTGCAGCGTCGTCAAACGGAAGGTCTTTGCCGTCGATAAGTATTTTCTTGATTACGATATCACAGTTGGGGTAATCCTTGAGCAACTTGAATGCGTCTACCCAGAGGAGAGCGTCAAGAGCCTGATTTGAACCGCTGACAGTGAGAGTGTAGGTGCCGGGGGTGGTCACATAGACATACTCGCCCTCGATCATTGTCCAGTCAGAAGTGTTGTTGTAGCTGAGTCCGACCTTGTAGGCTGTGGGACCTTCGCTGCCGCCGAAGTCAGCGACAAAGTGGTAGCCGACATACTGCACGCCCTTGCCTGAGAAATCGGTTTCCTTGACACCTACCCACAGGTCACTGATGCGGCCGAGGTCGTCAGTATCATAGGTGAGAACGCGCAGAGCGTTGTCGGCATCGGTCTGGAAGAACATCTTGTCACCTGCAATCAGGGTTGCGCCGAGCGAAGTGTCAAACTTGATGAAACCGTCATCGGTAATCGTGTAAGTACCCTCGACAGAACCGGCGGGAGTAGTCAGCGTGAACATCTCGCGGCTGAGAGTGGCGAGTTTCAGCTTGAGGGGCTCGTCAAATTCAACGGGAGTGTAGGCCGAAGGATAGTCGCCGGGGGCGGCATAGCCGTTCTTGCGGGTTCCGTCAAGAGTGAACCAGTCAAAAGGAACGTCGGCATCAAGATTCCAAGAGCAATAGGCCACTTGGTTTTCGAGGGCGTTTTTCCAACCGTCGGGAGGCGTGGGAGTGGGTTCTTCGGTCACAACCGGGGGAACGTAGCTGTCGGCATAGTCCTTGGAAACAAAGTTCCAGCAGTAGATACAGCGGCCTTCGCCCGAGAGAGCCTCGCTGCGGTAGTTGCCAATCATGAGCTGGTTCTCGGTGAGGACGAGTACCTGAAGACCCTTGCTCCAGTCCTCAGACTTGTCATGTGCCCAAAATGCATGGAGGAGCTGCGCGCCGTCAATCGACATGGTATAACCGTCAGTGTCAAAGTTGAAGATACCTTCCTGAACAGCAGGAGAAATACCGTTTTCAAACTTCACTGACACACCGGCCTTGCCTTGCAGCGAGAAAGTCATCTCACCGATGAGGTCGGCATCGGTGATGTCCACGTCACCGTTGGCAGGTTCCCACCAAGTCTTGCTCTCGGTTGTCCAGTTGCCGTTGTTGTTAATCATGTCGGCATGAACGGTCGAGGGGTCAAAGCATGAGTAAAAGCCTTGTTTCATGCCGTAGTTGCCGTTGTCAGGCACCCAAGTCTTGGAGTTGCCCGCACCACCGGCGAGGAATTCCCAAGCCTCACCGGCAACAAAGTCGGCACAGAAATCATCGATAGTGAAAGCCACGGGATTGCTCCATACATAGCCGCCACGGGTGTTGACACCGAACTTTACTTCGTAGTTTCCGTCAAAAGGCATGCGCAGAGTGCATTCGGCAGCCTGAGTGCGGCCCATAGGATGCTCCCACACCACCTGATAGGAGGAAGGGAGGAGGCTTTTCAGATAGACGATGTTGGGGTTGTCGGCATCGCGTGTAACCGAGAACGAGATACCCTCGGCAAGGTCGTCGGCCGTAACATCGGGAGCAGGCAGATCATGGTCATCGGCCGAGCAGGCGCTGAACATCATAACCATCATTCCTGCCAGTAGCAAATAGAGATGTTTAAGATTCATAAATGATTGAGCTGTTTATTATTTATAGATAGATGGATGTCTCATTAATTCCAACCCGGATTCTGTTTCAACACACCGTTGGAGAGCGTAATCTGGTCGTTGGGGATGCGCGACAGACCCTGAGTGGCGACAATCTTGGCGCGGTCGTAGGTCACAGTGGCAGCGACACCGCCGCTGGTGACATTGCCGGCGCTTGCAACGACTGCATCGGCCATCACGTCGACACCCTGACGGAGAAGGTCCCAGTAACGGATTCCTTCAAACGCGAGTTCGCGGGCGCGCTCGTCCATGATGTTCTGCTGGTTCACGGCAACATCGCCGAGGCCGGCACGGCTGCGGATTGCATGCATGTATTTGGCGGCATTACCCGAGCCGAGCTCGGCAGCCATCAACAGAACGTCGGCATAGCGCATGATTACCCAAGGCTGTGCGTTACATTCCTGAAAACCGGCGGTACCGGTGGGGTTGGTCGCGGGCGATGTGTTGTCGCCGAATACGAGCGGAGTGTATTTTTTAACGGTGTAGCCAGTATATTCGCGCCAGTCATTGACCTGAGTGTTATAGCTGTCAAGGGAGTTGACACCCTCGCCGACGAGGTCGATTACCGATGCGCTCAGGCGGTTGTCGGCACCGACAAACTTGTTGCGCATCGCGGCGGTCACGTTGCATGCGCCCCAGCCTTTGCCGTAGGGGGTATAGTTGAGACCGCGCATACCCATCATGACGAGCCAACGGTTAGAGTCGTTGTTTCCGTCGTAGTCCTGAGTCGGAGTAAAGTTCATGGCGAGAATCACTTCGCTGTTGGCATCGCCTGCGTAGGTCGAAGTCTCGGCCCAGCCGATTTTTCCTTCAACGGGCACGAGCGAAGCTGCGGGCCAGAGGTTCTTGAACTCGTCGACAAGCTCATATTTTCCGCTTGTGATGACATCCTCGACAGCGGCGAGAGCCTCGGCCTTGGTGACAGCGCCGATGACAGTGCCGTCCTCAGCAGTGAAACCGGGTTCTTTACCGTAGTAGCCGGTATAATAGAGGTAGGCACGGGCAAGGAGGGACTCGGCGGCATACTTGGTCACGCGGCCAAAGTTGGCGGTACCGAGATTGGCATCGGCGGGTATATTTTCAGCGGCATATTTCAAATCCTCGAAAATATGGGCATAAACTTCGGCGGGATCGGCCTGTGCGCGGTTGTCCTGCGAGGGTTCGAGGAACAACGGGATGTTTCCCCACAGGCGCACCATGTCAAAGTACATGATGGCTCGGAGAGCGCGTGCCTCGCCGATGTAGAGGCTGTGGTTCACGCCATTTTCATTCCAAGCGATGTCGTTTTCATGGAGCAACAGCTCGTTGCAGCGATAAACACCGGCATAATACAATTTCCATGTATCTTGGAAAATCAACAGTTCCGACGGACCCTGAGCCTGATCGAAACGGTCAAGAATCTGAGGCTTGTAATCGTCGCCGTTACCGGTCGAGCCATAACATTCGTCGCTCATGATTGTAGAGGCGATGTAAAAGTTGTTGACACCGCCGAGCCCGGATGCGACCTGACGCCATCCGTCATAACAACCGATCAGCGCGCGCCATGCGTCACCCTCGGTCTTGTAAAAGTTGCCGGTCGTTGACTCGGTCTTGGAGTTGACATCGAGGAAACTGTCGGCACACGAAGTTGCGCCCACAGCCACGACAGCAGCCATCCCGAGAGTCAGTATATTGAATTTGAACTTGTTCATTGTGCTTGTTCTATTTCAGTTATAGGTTGTTAAAACGAAAGATTTACACCGATAAGATAAGTGCGGGGGCGGGGATAGTAACCGAGGTCAACGCCTGACACCCAGTTGGATGTACCGTATCCGATTTCGGGATCCATGCCGTCATACTTGGTCCAAGTAGCAAGATTCTGCACTTGGAAGTAGAGACGGGCCTGACTGCACCACTTCTGATTCATCAGCGGAGCGAAGTTATAACCGATAGTCAGGTTGGAGAGACGCAGATAGTCGCCGTCCTGAGTATAGAGGTCGCTGAACATCCAGTTGATGTTGGAGTCGGTGACTCGGGGAATTTTGTTGGATGTTCCCTCGCCGGTCCAACGGTCGAGAATGCGGGTGGTGTAGTTGGAGTTTTTGTTCACTTGGTTACGGTAGGATTGTACAATCTTGAATCCGGCAGCGCCGGTGGCAACGAGGCCGAGGTCAAAGTTCTTATAATAGAGGTTGATGTTTAATCCGTAGGTAAACTTGGGCATGCCGTTTCCGAGGTCAACGCGGTCGTTGTCGTCAATCTTTCCATCATGGTCGATATCAAGGAAACGCACGTCGCCGGGCTGCGGGTTGTCCTGAAGGGTTCCGTTGCCTGCGAGAATCCACTCGTCGATTTCTTTCTGGTTCTGGAAGATACCGTCGGTCTTCAGACCCCAAAAGTAACCGATTGGGCGGCCGTTCTCAGCGCGGTAGAACTCATAGGAGTTGTCATAAAGCTCGTTGGTATTACCGTGGATTATACCATCTTCAGTAGGGATGGAGCCGACTTTGTTCTTGTTCCAAGCACCGTTTACACCGATGCTGTAAGAGAAATCTTTCCCTATAACATCGTTCCATGTCAGGTTCAATTCTATACCGGTGTTCTTGACATCACCACCGTTGATGATGGGCGCGCCTGTACCGACGGTAGCCAAAATCGGGGCGGGAACGAGCCAGTCTTTGGTGTTTTTCCAATAGGCATCGAAGTTGATGGCGAGGCGGCTGTTGAACAGTCGTGCGTCAAAACCGATATTGGTCTGTTCCGAAGTCTCCCAAGTGACGTCAAAGTTAGCGATTCGAGACGGATAAGCTCCCCAGTTGTCGGCAAGTGCCGTATCGTATCCTTCATTATAAACGCCGTTGGGGCCAAGATATTGTCCGAAGAAGTAATGAGTGTTGGAAACTTTTATCGGGGCGAGGTACTGGTAGTTGTCAATATTCTGATTACCAACGCGTCCCCAGCTTGCACGAATCTTGAGGAAATCAAGCCAAGTGCGGGTCGATTCCATAAATTTCTCGCTCGACATGTTCCAGCCTGCCGATACCGAGGGGAATGTACCGAAACGGTGTCCGCTTGCAAACTTGGAAGAACCGTCGCGACGCACGGTCAGGTTGACCATGTATTTCTCCTTCCAGTTCCATCCGATGCGGCCGAAGTAGGAAACCGAGCGGGACTGGTCGTGGGGGTTGCCTGCGGCTCCAAGGCCGTTGGCGGTTGTGGCGGCGGTACCGTTGTTGATCCACGCATACTGCCATGTTGTCAATCCTTCTTTCAGATAAGCCTGATTGCCGCCAAGATAAGTGCCTTCATAACGGTAAGCCTCCATGCCGACGAGGACGTTGAACGCATGTTCCTTGATGTTGAAATCATAGGCGGCGGTATTGGTCCATGTCATGCCGAGGGAATGGTTCATGTTCTGAGCCACGCGGGTGTAAGTGTTATAGGAATAAGGCGAGAACTCATATATGGGAGTAAAGCTGCGATATTCGCTCGACCCGTAGACAGCGCCGAAGACAGTGCGGATTTTGAGGTTCTTGACAGGTTCCAACTGAGCGTAAGCGTTGCCCGAGAAGGTGGCGTTCTTTGTCTCGTTGTTGGTGTTGACCATCATGGATCCGTAGGGGTTGCCGTTGTTCTGATACCAGTCGCTGCCGGTAGTGTTGTTGTACTCGCCATCGGCATTGTAGACCGGAGTAAGCGGGGTCGAGTCAAACGCGCCGCGCAGGGTGTTGTTATACTGGTTGCCCACGCCGATGCCGCGTGACTTGGTGTAGACGAAGCTGACCTGCTCGCCCACTGTCAGCAGGTTGCCGAACAGCTTGTGGTCGCTGTTGACACGGAAGTTGTAACGCGAGTAGTTGGACACCTCGGGACCGCCCACGATACCCTCCTGATTGATGTAACCGAGAGAAACGGCATAGGTCGAAGTGGCCGAGCCGCCGGTCACGCCGACAGTGTAGCTCTGAGTCTTGGCGTTGTCATGGAACATCTGCCCTACCCAGTCGGTATCGATGACACCGAGACGGTTGCCGTCGGCATCATAACGCCAGATGTCATGGATGTTTTCCCAGTTGTAAGGAGCCGAGCCGCTGTTTAGCGCCTGCTCGTCCATGATTGTCATATACTGCTGAGCGTTGAGCATCTTGGTTGTCTTGGCCGCGCTCTGCCATCCGAAGTAGCCGTCAAATGTCACTTTGGCTTTTCCTTCGCGGCCCTGCTTGGTGGTGATGAGCACAACGCCGTTGGCTGCCTGCGCACCGTAGATGGCTGCCGAGGCGGCATCCTTCAGCACGTCGATTGACTCGATGTCGGCGGGGTTAAGGGTCGAGATGTCGCCGCCGATACCGTCGATAAGGTAAAGGGGGGCTGCGTTACCGACGGTGCCGAGACCGCGGATGGTCACTTTCATGCCTGAACCGGGCTGGCCCGACTCGCTGGCGATGTTCACGCCGGGGAGCTGACCCTGCATCGCCTGAAGGGGAGATGCGGTGTTCATCTTGGCGATTTCGTCACCCTTTATCTGGGCGGTAGCGCCGGTGACGAGTTTCTTTTTCTGCACACCGTAACCGACGACGACAACCTCGTCGAGGACTTCGGAGTTTTCGAGCAGCGCGACATCGAGGCGGGAACCGGTAACGGTCTCCTCGCGGGTAGTCATGCCGACATAGGTGAATGTCAGGACTGCGCCTGTCTCGGTTTTAATGGAGTAATTGCCGTCAATATCGGTGCTTGTACCGTTGGCAGTGCCTTTGACCATAACGGTCGCGCCGATCAGAGGCTCACCGTCGGCAGCCGAGGTCACGGTGCCGGT
Source organism: Porphyromonadaceae bacterium UBA7042 (assembly GCA_002494015.1). Taxonomy (GTDB): domain Bacteria; phylum Bacteroidota; class Bacteroidia; order Bacteroidales; family Muribaculaceae; genus Duncaniella. The sequence goes on from DLAR01000104.1 coordinate 11,185, forward strand.
GACGGTAATGACCTCTGCATTGACAAAGCCGATACTTGTCAACAGGCACATTGCAACCATTGCAGCGCGGAACAACCGCGTGCGGCAATGTTCAATCAGATTTTTTCCCATTTGAAAAGTTTTACAGGTTAATATTTAGGTTATTTATTTTGTTAGGTGAAGATATTTTTTCAGGGTATTTCATGGTTGTCAGAGGAGCTTTCCACTTAACACGGCAAATTTAAAATTTAGTTCTTTAAGCGCAATTATTTCAAATAAAATAAAATGTGTGTTAAAAAGTAAATCGGGGGGGGTGATTTGTTAATAAACACTGTCGTGTTTGTTATCTACACACGCTTTAAAGCCGCATACAAAGCCAACTTTCAAAAAAACAAAATGTTTCTATCAGTATACATTTGGAATATTGGTTAACATTTGCTTACTTTGCATCAGACTTGCAATCCTAAGCCACACATCACCATGAAACATTACCTATATATCCTGCTTATCCTGACCTCGGTCATGACTGCCGCGCTGACCGGTAATGCCGCCGACAGATTCAAGCTTAAACACCTTGAGACCGGGACGGGACTTTCCAACAACCGCATCAACTCCATCCTCAAGGATGATGACGGCTTTCTGTGGATTGCCACCACGTCGGGGCTGTGCCGTTATGACGGCTATGACATCAAGTTCTATATCAGCGACCCCGACTCACCGGGGGGGACAGGCAACAACAACATAGGGGAAATTCATCGCGCTTCCGACGGGAGGTTGTGGATTCTCGCAGGAAAAGACTACATAATCTATGACCCCGCCATCGAGACCTTTACCCGCGACATCACCGGAATCATGAAGGAAATGGGGCTTGACGGAAAACCGTCAAAAGTGTTTTTTGACAGCAACGGGGCGATGTGGTTTTATGTCCCGGAACTCGGCATCTACCGGCTTAAACCGGGAGAAAGGAAAGCCGTGGCAGTGGAAGGACTCATCCATTCCGCCCATGAAATCACAGACATGGCCGAGGGCAACGGGATGATTATAGGAGTCGACGACACCGGCACCATGTCGGTAATCGATTCTGAATCTCTGAGAATCATAAAGCAGATTACCCATATCACCGATACTGCCGAGACTTCGGGATACAACTATGTCTATACCGTCGACATCGACCGTGACGGCAGCGTGTGGGTGTTCAATACCGAGCAATTGTGGCTGTATGACCCGATACAAGACCGATGGCTGACCGACAAACTCCCCGGCAACGGACGCAACATGGTGGTGAAAACGATGTATCAGGGCCGCAATGGCGAAATCTGGATAGGCCGCGACCATCACGGGCTGGAAAGAGTGGTCAAGGACCCCGACGGCATAAAATTTGAACAGGTGTGGGGAGAGTCGGAAGGAACCCACGGCTCCAACAACACCATCACCTCACTCTTTGAAGATAACGGCGGCACGATGTGGATAGGCACCTACAAGCGCGGACTGTTCTACCACAATGAAAGTGCCGAAAAGTTCTCTCTCGAAACCCTCCCCGACGTAAACTGCATCCTTAACGACCACAAGGGTCAGGAAGTGTGGGTCGGCACAGACAATTCGGGACTTCTGAAATGGAACCCGTCAACAGGAGCATCGACATCGTTTCCCGACCCCTCGGAAGGGGGCACCCCTGCGGCCATAACCAGCATGGCTATAGGAAACGATAACGCACTGTACATCGGCACATTCTCGCGCGGACTGAAAAAATTCGAGAACGGTGTCTTCACCCGCATAGAGACAGGCACCACCCTCGACACGACCTATCCGTGGGCGCTCGTCAGCGGTGATAAAAACGACCTCTGGGTAGGCACTCTCGGAGGGGGGATATACAACTATAATATCGCCTCGGGGGAAACAACAGCCTATAACATGTCCAACAGCGGCCTGAAAGGGGATTTCATCACGTCGGCAATACGCAGCAAGGACGGGAAATTTTACTTTGCGACATCCACGGGGATAGTGTACTACGACCCCTCTACCGATAAAATAGAATCACTCGTAATTGATGCCGACGAAAAAAACGAGGCAATCGTCAATTCAGGGAACATCAACCAGATATATGAAGACTCGCGCGGACTGATGTGGATTGCCACGCCCAACGGCCTCAAAGTCTATGACCGGCCGCGAAAACAGCTTCACGACATCCCCCTGCGCGACAATCTGAAATATCTTTACATCCTCGGCATCATCGAGGACAGCAACAACGGCATGTGGGTCAGCGAGGGAGGCAACCTCATCAATATAGAAGTGGAATATAACGAAAAAAACGGCCGGCTCTCGACCGTAAACCATGTCTATGACTCGCGTGACGGTATCCAGAACAGCGATTTCAACCAGCGGTCGTTTGCCATCCTTGACAACGGCGACATCGTTGCCGGAGGTCTGTACGGCATCAACCGTTTCTCGCCTGCGTCAATAAAATACAACAAGGTACTCCCCCATGTGATGTTCACAGGTCTATCGATTGCCAACCGCGAAGTGTCAGTCGGAGAGAAAATCGACGGCATCATCCCGTTGACGCAGTCGCTCAATCATGGCCACGAACTGCAACTGCCCCCTTCGGCCGGGGATTTCACCATAAATTTCGCAACCGACAATTATGTGCTGCCCGACAAGACCACATATTACTATAAACTCGAAGGATTCAACAACGAGTGGATGGCGTGTCCCGCCCGGGTTCACCATGTTACCTATACCAACCTCTCGCCCGGCCATTACCGGCTGCTCGTGAAAGCGGTCAACAGTGACGGATATGAAAGCGCCGCACCGACCGAACTGTCGATAACCGTCTTGCCTCCCTTCTATGCCACCCCGTTGGCCTATATCCTCTATATCCTCCTCGGGACCGGAGCGATATACGGCATAGTCAAGCTGGTGCGCAACCGCGAGCTCCGCCGTTTCAACGAGCGCCGACACGAAGACGCGATGCGCAAACAGGAGGAGATAAACCAGCTGAAATTCAAGTTTTTCACCAATATCAGCCATGAGCTGCGCACCCCGTTGACTCTCATCGTGTCCCCTCTCGAAGCAATGCTGAAAGAATCACAGCACGACGAGAAACAGACTCGCCGTCTGTCAATGATGCGAAACAACGCCATGAGGCTGCTCAACCTCGTCAACCAGCTGCTCGACTTCCGTAAAAACGAAGTCACCGGACTTCAGCTCAGCGCGTCCGAGGGCGACATCATCGCCTTCCTGCGCAATGCCTGCAATTCATTCACAACGATGTCAGAACGCAAGAACATCAACCTGACATTCTATTCTCCCGACGAGTCGGTCAACATGATGTTTGACGAGGACAAGATGAGCAAAATCATCATGAACCTGCTCAGCAATGCCTTTAAATTCACTCCCGCCGGAGGCCGGGTAGATGTCGCCGTGGAACGCGTGCAAGGCAACCCGGGAACCGTGCGCATCAAAGTCGCCGACACCGGCATAGGAATCAAGGACAAGGACAAAGAGCGGATATTTGAACGTTTCTACCAAGTGGATGACAATGGTGACGCACATCCCGGGATGGGGAGCGGTATCGGATTAAGCCTTGTGAGCGAATATGTCAAGCTCCACAACGGCGGCATCCGCGTCACCGACAATCCGGGCGGCGGCAGCGTGTTCATCATCGAGCTCCCCATCAGCGGCAAACCAGCAGAAAATGCGGCAACCCGGTCAGAATCCGCAGTGCAAAACGAGCCTGAAGACAAACCACTCCCCGCCACGGTCGAAGAAAAACCGCTTTCGGACCCGGCTCCCGCCCCTGCCCCGAAAGCGGTGCCGGAACCATCCAAAACCCCGGCTCAGGTGCCCGCGATTCCTGCGGGAAAACGCCCCACGGCACTCGTGGTCGACGACAATACCGACATGGTGGTGTTTATCAAAGACGGCCTGACTCCCGAGTTTCACACCATCACCGCCCACAACGGAGCCGAGGCACTGAAGTTGCTCGAATCACTAAAACCGGCCATCATACTGACCGACCTGATGATGCCCGAAATGGACGGCATCGAGCTGTGTAGCCGCCTGAAAGCCAATCCCGACACAGCCTCTATCCCGGTTATAATACTCACCGCCAAGCATGACATGCAGGCCAAAGTCGAAGGACTGACAATCGGGGCCGACGACTATATCACCAAGCCGTTCAACATCGACCTGCTGCTTCTGCGCATGCGCCGTCTTGTCGAGCTTACGGCCAAAGGGGTGTCGCGCACCACAATCGACCCCGAGCCGGGCGAAATAAAGATTACACCCCTCGACGAACGGCTGATCGAAAAGGCTGTGAAATATGTCGTGGCCAACATCAAGCGCCCCGAGCTGTCAGTAGAGGAACTAAGCTCCCATCTCGGGATGAGCCGCGTCCATCTCTACAAAAAGATGAAAGCAATTACCGGGAAGACACCGATAGAGTTCATTCGCCTTATCAGGCTGAAACGAGCGGCTCAGATGTTAAGGGAAAGCCAGATGAACGTCTCGGAAATCGCCTATCAGTTAGGCTTTAACAGTCCGAAATATTTCAGCAAATATTTCAAGGACGAATTTGGCGTTCTCCCCTCGGTTTACCAATCCAACGAAAGCAAGGGAACAAACTATACCGTTTAAGTTAACATTTTAGCCACTCATTATATCAAAAACATCATTCTCCGTCAACATTATACCAACTGTTGACGAAGAGTTTTTTGTAATTTTGGCCTTATAAAAAACGCCTTAAACAATACAAACAATACTAACCTTCATTTTATGAAATTAAGACACTTTTCTGCCATCGCGCTTGCCGGATTGCTGGCAGCATCATGCGCGACAGGAAAATACCAAAAAAGTGACAACGGTATCACCGTGAATGTCGCATCGACGGATGAAAACTCGGTCAAAAAAGTACGTCTCCAAGTAATTGGCGATAAAATCATCCGCGTTACTGCCACTCCCGATGACAAGTTTGCACCCGATGCCAGCCTCGTGACGGTGCCGCAAAGTGCAAAACCCGAGTTCAAGGTGGAGGAAACAGACTCGACAGTGACCGTCGTGACCGCCGACGTGCGCGCGACCGTATCGCTTGCCTCAGGCGATGTGAAATTCTATAACACCGACGGCAAGCTCATCGTTTCCGAAGCCGACGGCGGACGCGAATTTTCCCCCATCGAGGTGGAGGGTACCCGCGGCTACTCCGTGCGTCAGACTTTTGAATCGCTCAACGACGAGGAAGGAATCTATGGTCTCGGACAGCATCAGGCCGACGAGTTCAACTACAAGGGCAAGAACGAGGAACTGTTCCAGTACAACACCAAGGTCTCAGTCCCCTTCGTCGTGTCGACCGACAACTATGGAATCCTGTGGGACAGCTACTCGCTGTGCCGCTGGGGAAACCCCGACGGCTACAAGCAGCTCGGCGGCGTGTTCAAGCTCTTTGACAAGGACGGCAAAGAGGGCGCGCTGACCGGCACATACGTTCCCGCCGAAAATCCCGCCGAAGGAACCCTCGTGCAGCGTGAGGATTCGATTTACTTCGAGCACCTGATTAGAGGCGACCTCTCCCATGTGGTAAACCTTCCCCGCGACTTTAATTTTGCCGGAAGCCATGTGACCTACGAGGGCGAAATCGAGGCCGCGACCACCGGAGAGTATAAGTTTATCCTTTACTATTCAGGTTATCAGAAAGTTTATATCAACAACGAGCTTGTCGTTCCCGAGCGCTGGCGCACTGCGTGGAACCCCAACAGCTTCAAATTTTCAGTCAATCTTGAGGCCGGAAAGCGCGTCCCCATCAAAATCGAGTGGGAACCCAACGGCTCTGTGGCCTATTGCGGTCTCCGCGTCTATGACCCGCGTGATCCGGGCGAGCAGCTCGAAATGTCATGGTGGGGCGAAATGCAGGATGCAATCGACTACTACTTTATATATGGCGACGACATGGACGACGTTATCAGCGGCTACCGCACTCTGACCGGCAAGTCGCCCGTCATGCCCAAGTGGGCGATGGGCTACTGGCAGAGCCGCGAGAAATACAACACGTCTGACGAGGTTCTCTCTACTCTTGCCGAGTTCCGCCGCCGCGGCATCCCGATTGACAACATCGTGATTGACTGGCTCCATTGGAAACAGGACTCATGGGGCAGCCACGAGTTTGACCGCGAGCGTTTCCCCGACCCCAAGGGCATGGTCGACTCGATTCACGCCATGAACGGCCGCGTGATGATTTCGGTATGGCCCAAATTCTATGTCACGACCGACCACTACAAGGAATTTGACAAAAACGGATGGATGTACAAGCTCCCCGTTCAGGACAGCATCCGTGACTGGGTCGGCCCCGGCTATCTCAGCTCGTTCTATGATGCCTATGACCCCGATGCCCGCAAGCTGTTCTGGAGCCAGATGAACGACCACTACATGCCTCTCGGCATCGATGCTTGGTGGATGGATGCATCCGAGCCAAATATCCGCGACTGCACCGACATCCAGTATCGCAAAGACCTCATCACCCCGACCGCCCTCGGCCCCTCGACAAAATATTTCAATGCCTACGCGCTCATGAACGCCGAAGCTATCTATGACGGACAGCGCGGCGTTGACCCCGACAAGCGCGTGTTCCTCCTGACCCGCTCAGGATTTGCCGGACAGCAGCGTTACTCGACCGCCACATGGAGCGGCGACATCGCCACCCGCTGGGAAGACATGAAGGCCCAGCTCTCGGCCGGTCTCAACTTCGCGCTCAGCGGTGTCCCCTACTGGACAATGGACATCGGCGGTTTCTGTGTCGAGGACCGATATGTGGCCGCACAGCAGCAGTATGACCGCACAGGTGTCGAAAACCCCGACCTCAAGGAATGGCGCGAACTCAACACCCGTTGGTATCAGTTTGGTGCTTTCGCTCCTCTCTTCCGCGCCCACGGACAGTGGCCCACACGCGAAATCTTCAATATCGCTCCCGAAAACCATCCCGCCTACAAGTCGGTTGTCTACTACACCAACCTGCGCTACGACATGATGCCCTACATCTACTCGCTTGCAGGGAAGACCTACTTCAATGACTACACCATAATGCGCCCCCTCGTCATGGACTTCACTACCGACAAGAAGGTGCGCGACATCAGCGACGAATACATGTTTGGCCCGTCACTCCTCGTGGCTCCCGTCTACACCTATGGCGCAACATCGCGCGAGGTATATTTCCCCGAGGGAGCCGACTGGTATGACTTCTACAACGGCAAGGAAATTGCAGGAGGTCAGACTCTCAACGTCGCCGCCCCCTATGAGCGCATCCCCCTCTATGTACGCTCCGGTGCCATTATCCCCTTCGGTCCCGCCATGCAGTACAGCGACGAAAAGCAGGCTGACGTCATCAACCTTTATGTATATGCAGGAAGCAACGGCGAGTTCACCCTCTATGAGGACGAAAACGTGAACTACAACTATGAGAAAGGTGCTTTTGCCCGCATTCCGTTCTCATTTGACAACGCTACGTCGACACTGACCATCGGTGACCGCGAAGGCGAGTTCCCCGGAATGCTGAAAGAGCGCAAATTCAATGTAATACTTGTTTCCAAGGCCAACCCCGTCGGCTACTCCCGCGATGCCAAGGGTATCGAGGTCAACTACGACGGCTCGAAGACCGAGGTCAAACTGTAATAACGATGACCCGACGAATCCTATCACTATGTTGCCTGCTCCTGTTTATGGCGCAGGCAGCATTTTCTGCTACTGACAGCCGTTCCGTGTCGTTCAACGACGGCTGGCGTTTCCGTCTTGCCGATGACAAGGCAATGGCGTCCCCCGGTTACGACGACTCGTCATGGCGGCAACTCAACCTGCCACATGACTGGGCGATTGAAGGAGATTTCAGCGAAAACAACCCTTCGGGCACCGGCGGAGGCGCGCTCCCCGGCGGCGCGGCATGGTATCGCAAAAGTTTCACCATCCCGGCCGCTGACCGCGACAAGATGATATACATCGATTTCGACGGGGTGTATATGAACTCCACCGTTTATATCAACGGCCACGAGCTCGGCACCCGCCCCTACGGCTACGCCTCTTTCAGCTACGACATCACCACGTGGCTGAAAAAAGACGGCGAAAATGTCATCGCCGTGCGAGTCGATAATTCCGAGCAGCCTAATTCCCGCTGGTACAGCGGCTGCGGCATCTACCGCAACGTGTGGCTACGAGCCGTCAATCCCGTCCACATCCCGCTGTGGGGCGTATTCGTTGAACCAACGTCGGTTTCCCGCGAAAAAGCGGCCATCGATATTGAAACCATCGTCGATAACCGCAGCGGCAAGAAAGAGAATCTGCGCCTCGCCACATCCATTGTCAACGCGACGGGACACACGGTCGCTACCGTGACCACCCCCTTCTCGTTGAAAAAAGGCGAGTCGACCACCGTAAAGCAGAATCTCGACGTGACTTCACCCCACCTGTGGGACATCGATGACACCTATCTCTACACAGTCAAGACAACCGTTCTCCCCGCCAAGAGCGACATCGCCATCGACTCGCTGCTGACCACAACCGGTCTGCGCTACTTCGACTTTGATGCCGACAAAGGATTTTCTCTCAACGGCAAGCCGATGAAAATCAAGGGTGTGTGCATGCACCACGACCTTGGCGCCCTCGGTGCGGCGGTCAACACCCGCGCCATCGAGCGACAGCTTGAAATCCTCAAGGAGATGGGAGTCAACGCCTACCGCGCGTCCCACAATCCCCCCGCTCCCGAGGTGCCTGAGTTATGTGACCGCATGGGTTTCATCGTCATGGACGAGACCTTTGACATGTGGCGCAAGAAAAAGACCGCCCACGACTATTCGCGCTATTTCCCTGAATGGTATGAGCGCGACCTGACCGACCTCGTGCGCCGTGACCGCAACCATCCCTCGGTAATGATATGGAGCATCGGCAACGAAGTTCTTGAACAGTGGAGCGATGCCAAAGCCGACTCCCTTAGCCTCGAACAGGCCAACCTCATCCTAAACTTCGGCCACAGTGCCGACATGCTTGCCGCCGAAAGCGATTCCATGTCGGTCAACTCGCTCCTCACCCGCCGTCTCTCAGGGATGGTACACGACCTCGACCCCATGCGCCCTGTTACTGCCGGATGCAACGAGCCTGACCCCGGAAACCACCTTTTCCGCTCGGGCGCAATTGACATCATCGGGTTCAACTATCATGATGACTGGTTCAAGGATGTGCCGCGCAATTTCCCCGGCAAGCCGTTCCTCATCACCGAGAGCGTCTCGGCACTGATGACACGCGGATATTACCGCATGCCTTCCGACTCTCTCAATATCTGGCCCGAGCGTTGGGACAAGCCGTTCTTTGACCCGTCATTCTCCTGCTCCTCCTATGACAACTGCCATGCTCCGTGGGGAAACACCCATGAGGGAACCCTCCGCCACATGGACACCAATGATTTCATCTCCGGGCAGTTCATCTGGACCGGTTTTGACTATCTCGGCGAACCGACTCCATACGGATGGCCGGCACGCAGCTCCTATTTCGGCATTGTCGACCTTGCCGGTATTCCCAAGGACATATATTATATGTACCAGAGTCAGTGGAGACCCGACAAGACCGTGCTGCACCTTTTCCCTCACTGGAACTGGGAACCGGGGCAGGAAATCGACCTTTGGGCCTACTACAACAATGCCGACGAGGTTGAGCTTTTTGTCAACGGTGAGTCTAAAGGTGTCCGCAGCTTGGAGCCGGGCAAGTATCATGTCAGCTGGCGCGTGAATTTCGAGCCGGGGACAGTCCGCGCCGTCAGCCACAAAGACGGGAAAACGATGGCGGTCAGGGAAATCCACACCGCAGGCGAACCTTACAGCGTGCGACTCACCCCCGATCGACCGGCAATCGATGCCGACGGCCGCGACCTGAGCTACCTCCTTGTCGAGATTCTTGACAAAGACGGTAATCTATGCCCCAATGCCGACAACGAAGTGACTTTCACCGTCAATGGAGCCGGATTCAATGCCGGGGTCGACAATGGAAGCCCTGTCTCACTCGAACGTTTCAAGGCCGACCACCGCAAAGCTTTCTATGGAAAGGCAATGCTCATCATACAGAACAACGGCGAGGAAGGCCCCGTGACCGTAACTGCCACCTCTCCCGGCCTCAAACCATTCACAACAACCATCAACGCAATTAAAAAATGAAATTCAAACATATTTTTCTGACTTCGATAGCCGCCTCGGCCATCTCGGCAGCCACGGCGGCTACCCCTCTTTATCTCGACGAGAACGCCCCGATGGAGCAGCGTGTCGAGGATGCGCTGAAACGCATGACCATTGAAGAAAAAGTGGCAATGTGTCACGCCGAGGGAAAATTTGCCAGTGCTGGTGTTCCACGCCTCGGCATCCCTGACTTGTGGACAAGTGACGGCCCCCACGGTGTGCGTGCCGAAATCAACTGGAACGACTGGGGATATGCCGGTCACACCAACGACTCCATCACCGCCTTTCCGGCTCTGACCGCCCTTGCCGCGACATGGAATCCCGAGCTTTCGGGAGCCTATGGCAACGCTATCGGCGAGGAGGCCCTCTACCGCGAAAAAGATGTAATGCTCGGCCCGGGTGTAAATATCTACCGCACCCCGCTCAACGGACGAAACTTTGAATACATGGGCGAAGACCCATACCTTGCAGGCGTACTCGTCGTCCCCTATGTCAAGGAGATGCAGAAAAACGGCGTGGCCGCATGTGTCAAGCACTATGCACTCAACAATCAGGAACAGTGGCGCGGACACATCAATGTGGAACTCAGCGACCGCGCGCTCCACGAAATCTATCTCCCCGCATTCAAAAAGGCGGTCGTCGACGGCGGCGCATGGTCAATCATGGGCGCCTACAACAAGATTCGCGGACAACATGCCTGCCACAACGACCTGATGCTCAACCAAATCCTCAAAGGCGACTGGAACTTTGACGGAGTGGTCATAACTGATTGGGGTGGTGCCCATGACACCCGCGAGGCTGCCCTCAACGGCCTTGACCTCGAAATGGGGTCCTATACCAACGGTCTGACCTCGGAAAGCGACTTCGGATATGATGATTACTACCTCGCCCGTCCTTTCCTTGAGATGATCCGCAAGGGCGAAGTCCCCGAGAGCGTCCTTGACGACAAAGTGCGCCGCCTGCTGCGACTTAACTTCCGCACAGCCATGAACCGCAACAAACCATTCGGCTCGGTTGCGACACCCGAGCATTATGCCGTGGCCGAAGAAATCGGAAATGAAGGCATCGTCCTCCTGAAAAACAACCCCGTTGAGAAAAAAGGGTCTCCCCTCCTCCCCGTCGACCCTGAGAAATACAAGTCAATCCTCGTCGTGGGCGACAATGCCGTGCGCAAGCTGAACGAGGGCGGAGGCTCAAGCGAGCTGAAAGTAAAAGACTATGTAAGTCCGCTCGATGCAATGAAATCCCTCTATGGCGACAAGGTTGAATTTGCACAAGGCTACATGGCAGGCCGTCCCATGTATGGCCAGATTGACGAAATTCCTCAGTCAGTTGTTGACTCGCTCCGCAACCAAGCGGTTGAAATGGCCCGCAACGCTGGTCTTGTCGTTATCTTCGGCGGCCTGAACAAGAATCATTTCCAAGATTGCGAGGGTGGTGACCGCCTTGAATACGGACTGCCATTCGGCCAGCCTGAACTCATCGAGGCGATAGCCGCAGTCAATCCCCGCGTCATTCTCGTGCTTCTCAGCGGCAATGCCGTCGAGATGCCTTGGGACAAAGAGGTGCCCGCAATCGTTCAGGGATGGTATCTCGGCTCGATGGGCGGCAAATCGCTTGCCAACGTTCTCAGCGGAAAGGTAAATCCCTCGGGCAAACTACCCTTCTCTTTCCCCGCACGCCTCGAAGACAACAGCGCCCACGCCTTCGGCTCCATCTCCTATCCCGGCGACAGCATCAACGAGAAATATCTCGACGACGTGCTTGTGGGTTACCGCTGGCACGACACCAAGAAGATTCCCGCCCGTTATGCTTTCGGCCACGGCTTGAGTTACACGACCTTTGAGTATGGCAAAGCCACGGCATCGGCCCGCGAGATGACACCCGACAGCTCGATAACCGTCAGCATACCCGTCAGAAACACCGGTGACCGCGAAGGCAAGGAAATCGTGCAACTCTACATCGGCGATGACAAGGCATCGGTTCTTCGCCCGCTCAAGGAACTCAAGGGATTTGACAAAATCACCCTTGCTCCCGGTCAGGAAAAAACCGTTACCTTTACCATCACTCCCGACGACCTCAAATTTTATGATGAGAAAACCGGTTCATGGATTGCCGAGCCGGGCAAGTTCCGCGCCTATATAGGAGCATCGTCCACCGACATCCGTGCTACAGTTCCCTTTGAACTGAAATAACCGAAAAAAATCGAATCCAATTCTTAATCATTTTATTTTAGCAATTACTCTACAATGCAAGGTGACCAACCGTGAGGTTAGCCACCTTTTCTTTTTCCCGCTGAAGGCTGTTGCCGGCTCAGAACCGGGCGCCTACATTCAGCGACAATGTCGAGAAGGAATTGAAAAATGTAAAATTGGAGTTGTAATAAAGGAAACCGTCCATGCGTGCCTGAAGCGATGCAAACAGTGCCTTGTGATTATACACTACCGAAGTGCTCAATTTAAAATTGTTGGCGACAAGATTGCGGCGGCCGTCGGTCGCGTCCTCAAACGAATGTTTGAATCCCACAGCCACCATCCCCGTGGCATTAATCAGCCATCGGCGCGGTTTCAACACCCAGTTGTAACCATATCCGCCCAACAACGTGTAATCATTATAACGAAAACTGTAATTGGGAGTTGGCAACGGCAGACTGACAAGCATGTCGGGCGGAAGATTTTTGAAATCCATCTGAATCGACTGTCGGGCAAAACTCAGGCCGGCGATCCATGACCCGGCACTGCGGAGCTGATATTTTGAATAACAATAAGCTGCCGCGCGGGAATACTTTCTATGGTTGAAAAAGTAATATATATCACCCGTTGTCGATTTTATATCCACATCGTTAAACTTGTGACTTATAGTGTGTCCCTCGTTATAGTCCCCGAATCGCGTAATGGTCATTCCGCCGTGGGAAGACTGCTGCACGAAACTTCCCGAAAATCTGGAACATGTGAAATCGAGTGAAAACGTGTGACGGCTTGTCGGACGGCCAAGTATTTCGTTGACATTGAACATATATCCGATGCTGACCGCCATGAAACTCAGATAGGCCCCGGCATCGGTATATACATCGGAGTGCATCGTCAGAAAAGAGTTATGGGGAAACATCATCGTGGAAAACTCCATCCAGTTATAGCTCTTTCCCATTATTTTCCAATTCTTCCCCGTCGCGACCACATAGTCGGGATTGTAAGAATTGAACGTTTTGTCGCCCCAATTGTATACATTAAGTAGAAAGCGGGGGAAACGGGGATAAGCGACCTCCGGGTCATTAATGTGGAAACCGTTCCCTATTAACTGCTTAATCCATTGTGTCGGGTGGACTTTTTCGACGCTGTCGGGTTTTTCAGCGGCATACACCTGTAGCATTGACGCTGCTAACACGACCGACAACGCGACAAGACGACCGATATTGACAATACAAGTTCTTTTTTTTCCCATAAGAAACTCCAAAAACGGAAAAGGCATACAAAATTACAACATTTTCATTAAATTTGCAGTTCAAACGGATAATTATACCAATATATATGACAAAGAAAGCACTCATTACCGGGGTTACAGGTCAGGACGGCTCGATGCTTGCCGAGTTTCTGCTTGACAAAGGATATGAAGTCCACGGAACAATTCGCCGCTCATCGGTCGATTTCCGCGAACGCATAGCCCATCTCGAAGGTCACAAAGACTTTCATCTTCACTATGCCGACCTCGGCGACTCGATGAGCCTTCTTCAGGTCATCGGAAAGATACGCCCCGACGAAATATATAATCTCGCGGCACAGAGCCATGTCCAAGTATCGTTTGACGTGCCCGAATACACGGCCAATGTCGATGCCACCGGCGTGTTGCGCATTCTCGAAGCCGTCAGGCAGACCGGCCTCGCCGGGTCATGCCGCATCTATCAGGCATCTACCTCCGAGCTTTACGGAAAAGTGGAGGAAGTGCCGCAAAACGAAAACACTCCTTTCCACCCTTACAGCCCCTATGCCGTAGCCAAACTATACGGCTACTGGATTGTCAAGGAATACCGCGAGGCTTACGGCATGTTCTGCTGCTCGGGAATCCTTTTCAACCATGAAAGCGAGCTGCGTGGCGAGACATTCGTCACCCGAAAGATAACCTTGGCCGCCGCACGAATCGCGCAAGGGAAACAGGACAAACTTTATCTCGGGAATCTCTCGTCGCTACGCGACTGGGGATATGCGCGCGATTATGTCGAGTGCATGTGGCTCATTCTTCAACACGACACCCCCGAGGATTTCGTCATAGCGACAGGCGAGCAACATTCGGTGCGCGAATTTGCCACCCTTGCCTTCCATTATGTCGGCATCGAAATTGAATGGCGCGGCGAAGGAGCCGATGAAAAAGGCATCGACAAGGCAACAGGAAAAGTCCTTATCGAGGTATCGCCCGACTTTTACCGGCCGACCGACGTGGTCAATCTGTGGGGCGATCCCACCAAGGCCAAGGAAAAACTCGGATGGAACCCGCAGAAGACCACCTTTGAACAGCTTGTCAAGCTGATGGTCGACAGCGACATGGCCAAGGTTGCCGTGGAGCGCGCCGGTGACAGTGTGCGCACCAACCTTGCCGAATATCTTGAAAAAGGTATCGTAAAATGAACGGGACAATAGAGTACGTCACTCTATCTTCGGGCGTGAAAGCTGTCTTGGACCACCGCGCGGGGATAGTGGAACACTGCGGTGTAGCGATAAATGCCGGCAGCCGCGACGAGTCCCCGCTGTACCACGGGCTCGCCCACTTTGTGGAACACACCATTTTCAAGGGGACCCAGCGCCGCAAGGCTTGGCACATCCTCAACTGCATGGAAACCGTGGGCGGGGAATTAAACGCCTATACCACCAAGGAGGAGACCATGCTCTATTCCACATTCCCGAGCGGGAACCTGACACGCGCCGTCGACCTCATCGCCGATATCATAATCAATTCCCGTTTCCCGGCGACCGAAATTGACCGCGAGCGCGAAGTTGTGGCCGACGAGATTGACTCTTATCTCGACATCCCGTCGGAAGGGATATTTGACGAATATGAAGACCTCGTTTTCGCGGGTTCCGCGCTTGGACACAACATCCTCGGCTCCCGCGAGTCAATCGACACATTCACTTCCGACATTTGCCGCGAATATCTCGACCGGTTCTACACCCCGGGCGAAATGGTGTTTTTCTATTCAGGACCCGAAAACCCGGCCAAGGTCTGCCGTGTCGTTGAGCGCGCTTTTTCAACACTGTCGCGACATGACGTTCCGCGACAGAGGGTGACACCGGCTGTTTTGCCGCCGTTTGACAGCCGCCGCGACATCTCGGCCCATCAGGCCCACACCCTGATGGGCGCGCGGGTTCCGGGAATCTCCTCCCCCTCACGCTATGCGCTTGCTCTGCTGACCAATATCCTCGGAGGGCCGGGCATGAACTCGCGACTTAACGTGGCGTTGCGCGAGCGTCGCGGACTCGTCTACACTATCGATGCCGGAACCACGCTGCTCAGCGACTGCGGACTGTTCAACATCTACTTCGGCTGTGATCATGCCGATGTCACGCGCTGCCGCCGCCTCGTGTGCAACATCCTGACCGAGATTGCCGAGAAAGGACTGACCGAGCGCAATCTCGCCGCTGCCAAAAAACAATATCTGGGTCAACTTGCCGTGGCCTCGACCAACACCGAGCAACAGACCCTCTCAATCGCCCGCAGCACCCTTTACCGCGGCTCGGCCCTGACCCGCGAACAAATCACCGACAACATCAGCTCGGTCACCCGCGACGACATCCTGTCAATCGCCTCCCACCTCACCCCCGACAAAATCTCCACCCTGACATTAGGATGACCATGTTTTCAAAAAGCCACATTACCCCCTCTGTTTTCGACCGCATCAAAGGTCTGTCATTCAAGGACAACTGCACCGTTCCGCTCGACACGCTCATGTACCTGACAGTCCCGCACTATAATTTCGACAACAAGACCGAGGCAGGCGAAATTATAGTCAACACCGCAATCGCTGACGCTGTTCTTGACATTTTTAAGGAACTGTTTGAAAAACGCTATCCGATTGAACATATCAGGCTGATTGACGAGTATATGGCCGATGACGACATGTCAATGGAGGCCAACAACAGTTCTGCATTCAATTTCCGCACAATAGCCGGTACCGACAGGCTTTCACGCCATGCAACCGGACTCGCCATCGACATAAACCCTCTTTACAATCCTTATGTAATGGGTAATGTGGTACAACCTCAGTCAGGAAGGCCCTATGTGGACCGCTCTCTCGATTTCCCACACAAAATAACTCATGACGATGACTGTTTTAAAGCCTTTTCCCGGCATGGGTTTTCGTGGGGAGGTGACTGGGGTGACCGCAAAGATTACCAACACTTCGAAATAGCCATTTGACCGCCCATGAAATCGCGAACCTTTCTCTCCGTCATCAACACTTGGATAATACCCGTGTGTTCTATCCTTATACTGATACTGCTCATTTTCACATGGTACCGCGTACACACCGAGTCACCTCTGGCATGGTCAGTGCTCGATGAAAAAGAGTTGTCAGACAGATTTCCTCTCGGTGTAAACACCCGGCAACAACTCATCGAGAATACCGATGTCCGGTTCAAATACCACAATTCCCTGACCACTGTCCTGAGCCTGACAATCGCCCTCGGCAGCATGCTGCTTACATTTGCGGCATTTTACATACAGTATGTGTTCAACCTAAGACAAAAAAACGACCTTTCCGAAGAACGTTTTGAGAACCAGTACTTTCAGCTGCTTGACATATACCGCAACATTTCAATTTCCACAACTCTGGCCCATGTGGGAAGCGGGAAGGTTGCGTTCCATTACATGTTTTATGAATACAAGGCTCTTTTCTATCTGGTCAGCAACAGCAAAATCCTTGACAACCCGTCGACAGAGGATGTAAACGCGTTTACATTCAAGCTGTTTATTGACGGGGTAAGTCCCGGTTTCACTCATCAGGCAGTTGTTTCCGAGACAAATGCCGACGAGACGGAAAAACTTATAAGCCTACTGCTCGGGAAACAGGATGAGAGTGAAAAACACGGTCGGGACGGGGCGACTGATTCAGGCGTAAAATATATAATGGACTACAGAGGTCGGAATATTAAAATTTTTGACGGGCACCGACCTCGTTTGACTCACTATTTCAATTATGTGTCATTGATTCTAAACCACATATCTGACAACAAAGAAAGCCACCTCTCTATGCTGAAATATTTTGTGTCAGAACTGACCGAACATGAAGTGGGGCTGATTTATGCCTACGCTCGATACCGAGCTTATGCCTCCCCCGACAAAAAAGACAAATTCCCGCTACTCGACAGGATTTTCAAAATCCTTGACAGCGACAGCACCCATAAATTCAAATTTGACTCCGGGGCATTTATTTAACCCACTGGGTGGGGTTGAGTTTCTGACGCTCGTTGCGGATTTCAAAGTGCAGCACGGCGCGGTTGTCGTTGTCCGGATCACTGAACACGGTGCCGAGATTCTGCCCGGCCTTGACATTGTCACCCTGCTTGACCGAAATATTGTCGAGTCCGGCATAAATGGTTATGTATTTTCCGTGACGCACCATGATGATGGAGTTGAATCCGTCCTGCTTGAATATGGCCGAGACTTTTCCGCCAAACACGGCACGGGCCTGAGTTCCGGCCGAGACCTCGATGTCAATGCCCGAGTTATCGGTCTCGACATGGGGCAGCGTGGGGTGCGGATGACGGCCAAACTGACGCACAACCCTGTATTTGCCTGCAACAGGAAACAGCAAGCGGCCCTTGTTGTCGGCAAACGAGCCTGTAAGGGCGGCAGTGGCAGCGGCAGCGGTCTGCACCGGCTGCTGCCGGGCAGTGGCATTTCCTTTCGACGGCTTGGCCTCGGCCACTTGAGTCGGTGAAGATGTGGAGGTCTGTTTCTGCGGTTTCTGCCGTGCAAGCTGTTGTTTGCGTTCCTCCTCCTTGCGCCGTCGTTCCTCCTCGGCGGCACGGCGCTGTTCTTCGGCAATGATGCGGTCAAGCTCGCGGTCGAGCGCGGCCGCCTTCTGCTTCTGCTCTTTAAGCATCTGCCTCAACGAGGCATCCTCTTTCTTAAGGGAGGCAAGGAGCGTCTCGGCCTCGGCCTGATTGCGGGTCAGCTGCCGCTGGGAGGCATCGACCTTGCGCAGTGCCTCGTCGCTTTCGGAATGCAACCTGATCAGTTCTGCGCGCCGCTCGGCGATACGGTCGGCCACCTCACGGATGTTTTCAGCCTTGCGTTGCCGCCATGCCGAAAACTGGCGCAGATAGCGGATGTTCTGATAAGCCTCGTTGAAACTTTTGGCCGAGAACACAAATGTCCAAGAATTCATCCTCGCGGCCTCGGGCTGCAACCGGCGCAACGCCTTGACGTATGCCTGCCGCATCGTTTCCAGCTCCCCTTCAAGCGTTGTAACCGAGTCGCGGGCGACTGCGGCAAGCGACGACAGGGTGTCGATGCGGGCATTGAGACGCTCGATTGAGCGACGGCCGTTGTCTATATCAGCATTCAGTTGGCCGAGGCGGTTTACCTGACGGTTTATCTCGCGGGTATTGGCCTTTATTTTGCCCGATGTCTCCGAAATCTGTTGCTGGGCCTTCTTTTTGTCGCGCTGAACATTTTCGACAGTCCGTGAACTCTTGGCCGACGACCTTTTTTTCTTGGCCTCGGCGGGTGACGCGCACACCGCGACAGCCAGCAGGACAGCGGCGGCTGTACGGGCCATATTACGAAAAGTATTCAGCGATATCATGTTTTTTAAAGACTTGGTATGAGTTTCAGCAACGAGGATTTCTCAATGCGGGAATATCCACGGGGTATTGTCACCGGACGCGCGGGCGACGAGTTCCACTTTGCCTTTGACATTTTCAGCGAGAGAGCCGCCTCGACAGTGGTCTTTGCCCCTGCCACCCTGACATTCACCGAGCCGGCCACGGTCCCGGCAGGAGTTGATGCGGAATAATCGCCGTAGGCACAGGTGACAGGGCCTCGTGACCCGATTGTCGCCGTCAGCAGCGCAAGGCGGTTGTCGTCGTTCATGACAGCAAATTGATAGTCGATATTCCGGGGCATGTTGCGCGGCGTGACAAACCAGTCACCGGTTCCGGGCGTGAAGGTGAATTTTTTCACATCCCGGGCTGTGACCGATTTTTCGCCGAGAAGAAACAGATGCCCCAGTATCATATCCTGAAGATTTTCCACAGTGGCGGGCATCCCCCCCAACAGCGACTCCACACTCTCGGCCAAGTAATATTTGTGCCATTTGTCAAGCGCGATAACCGAGTCGCCGGTAATATAGAGAGTGGCGACCTCGATACCGAGAACCCTCATGGAGATGCTGATGTCTTTGCCCCGGGTCATGGTCATCGTACCCGACGCGCTGATGCGCTTGGGCGACTTCAGCGACACGTTCACCGGGACCGAAAGCGTGGTCCAGTCATTGTTATAGGATTCCGCGAGCGATGTGTAGGCCTGAGAGAGGGCCGAAGTCCCGCCTTGCTGCACACTGCCTTGGCCGCCGGCTGCCTGACGCGACGAACCGCAGGATGACAACAACGCCACAAATGCGACTAACGGGAGGAGAATAGAGAGAAGGTGATGATGACCGGCTTTTGTCATTACTTATAAAAATATGTTTTATGTTTTACTTTTCGTTTCAGCAAATCGTTCTCGGGGTCGAGGTCAAGTGCCTGTTCCCAGAACCTGACCGCTTTGTCGGGGTCTCCGTTCATGAAGTAGATGTCACCCGCGTGCTCATAGACATCGCTTGACGGGTCCGGGGTCAGTTCGAGTGTAAGGTCTATCGCGTCCTTGGCCGCCGGATAGTCCTTTTTCTTAAACAACACCCACGCGTAGGTATCCATCGAGGTAGGCTCGTCATTACGGGCTTTCAGCACCTCGCCGATTAGTTCCATTGCCTTGTCAAGGTCGCGCCCCTCACATGCAAGATAATAGGCGCAGTTGTTAAGCGCGGTATAGTTCTGCGGATTATAGAGTATCGCACGTTCGTAATATACAAAAGCGCTGTCCTTGTCCCCGTCGATGTAATGATTGTCGCCGATGGCGCAATAGGCTCGTGACAGAAATTCGACATTCCCGCTGTCGCCCACGTCAATAGCCTTGTCATACTGCGCCCTCGCGTCGCGACTGCGGTCAGTCTGCGCATATATCCCCCCGAGCATTAAGTGAATCTCGGCATCATCGGGAAAATATCGGAGCGCGCGTTCAGCCGCCTGCTCGGCACGGGCATGATCTTCAATCTGCAAGTAGAGCGATACCAGCATCTGCCATCCCTGCGGGTCGTCAGGCTCGATGTCGAGGGCCAGCTCGGTGTGCTCGGCCGCCGAGGCATAGTCGCCGTTCACGATGAGATAGCGGGCATACATGTCGTGGATGTCATGCTCGTGGGGATGCTGGTCGATAAGCACCTCGAAAAGCTGCCTGATGCGCGGCTGCTCGGTAGAGTCGCTATACATCTCCTCGACATATCCCTTCATGATAGCCAGCTTGGTGTTCACGTCGAGACTTTCCTGTTTCAGGGCCGTGAACACCTCGCGGTCATACCCCACCGAGTCGCCGATTGAGTTGTAGAAATTGGCACGGGAATAATAGGCCAGTCCGCTCGACGGGTCTATCTCACAAGCACGGTTGTAATAGGCCAGTGCCGAATCCCGGTTTTCAAACAGGGCAAACACATCCCCGGCAAACACGTTGAAGTCAACATTGTCGGGCGAGGACCCGAGCAGGCTCTTGGTCTCGCCGAGTATCGCGGCTGTGTCCGACGCCTGATAAAACATCTGTATCTTCTTTGACGACAAAGCGATGCTCTTGCCGTCAATCGCCTCGATCGAGTCATACACTTCGAGCGCGCGAGACACAAGTGCGGAGTCGCCGGTAGAGGCCAGCTCGTCGGCATACTTGAATGTCAGCTCCTCCTTTTCGGGGAAATAATTATGAAGGGCAGTCCACATCCTCATCGACTCGTGGCGGTCGCCGATGCGCTCGTTGAGCAGCGCGTAATGCACACCCGAAATATAATCTTTCGGGTTTAGGTCGAGATAATCGCGCCACATCTTCACGCCACGGGCCACCTCGGTCGAGTCTCCGCGCGACAGCGACAGGACATAGGCGGCAAGCTCGGCCCCGATTTCGACATCACGGGGATTAAGCTCGTGGGCCCGTTCAAGCAGGTCATAGGTCGCGTCGGTGTTGCCGAGCGCCTTTGCCCGCAAGGCTTCGAGATAAAGATAATCGGCTTTGCGCTCGTTTTCGCCCACCCCTGACTGACGGGTCTTTGAACCGCCACACAGAGCGGTCAGGACTACGACGGCCGCGATTATATAGAAAGAAACTCGATGATTCATATTGATTCACAGAAAATTAAGAGGGTATTTCATAACCGATGTCAATCCAAAGTGGCAACTGAAAGAGGCTGCAATATGGATAAGGTAACTTCATTTAGATGTTAATCTCAAAATTTAACCCTGAGGTGGTTTATAACAAATGCCTTTGCCGCACCCGTTTTCAAGCGTCGAATTTAACATTTGTTATCAAACACCCTCTAATTCACTCCGGTGTGGCCGAATCCGCCGTCACCGCGCTCGGTCTCGTCAATGCGCACCACCGGCTCCCAAGCAACATGGACATACTCCTTGACAACCATCTGGCATATACGCTCGCCGTCGTTGATGGTAAAAGGCTCGTTGGACAGATTGATTACAATCACCCCTATCTCGCCGCGATAGTCGGCATCGACAGTGCCCGGGGCGTTGACAAGCGAGATGCCGTGGCGCAAGGCAAGTCCGCTGCGGGGACGGATCTGGCACTCGTAACCCTGCGGCAGCTGAATACGCAACCCGGTAGGAATCAACGCTCTTTCAAGAGGGGCGAGAGTCACAGGCTCGGTAAGGCACGCGCGCACATCCATCCCGGCGGCCGAAGGGGTTTCATAGGCGGGAAGCTCGTGTCCCGACTTATTTATAATTTTAACTTTGATATGTTCCATAAATTAAAATAGTTGAAAAAAACAGTCCGTCACAAGCCTTAAACGGCTATGGGTTGACGGCATTATTCCTAATAAACACACGAAGTTACTATTTTTCTTCCAATCCACCGAAAAAAAGTAAAAATTTTGAGAATTTGCTCAAAAACTTTGGAAACTCGAGACCCTGCTGTTCCCTAATACACACCCGCGATTCCACAAACTTATTCAGTCGCAGCGGATATGGTTTTTCCTTAATTTCAGTTAAAAAACCGACTGTTTTTTCACATCCTGTCGGTTATGGGCCCGATTTCTTGAAAAAAAACGCTAACTTAGCGGGTTGAAAGCGGCGGCACATGCTATGCCCGACCGGGAGCGCTGCTGCCGATACCATCATTTCACGACATCATTACAATGGATAATAAAAAAATAAAGGTGGGTATCACCCACGGTGACATTAACGGAATTTCCTATGAGGTAATTCTTAAAACACTTGAAGACAGCCGTATAGCCGAGCTATGCACACCCGTCGTCTATGGCTCGGCAAAGATTGCCGCCACCTATCGCAAAGCCCTCGAACTGCCTGAGGTGCGACTGACACGCATCGACTCTCCGGCTCAGGCCACCGACGAGAAAATATATATCATCAACGTAGTTCCCGAGGATACGAAGGTCGAGATGGGGCAGTCGTCGGAAGTTGCCGGACAGGCGGCTTTTGCCGCACTTGAACGAGCTGTGGCCGACTTGAAAAACGGCGACATCGACGTGCTGGTCACCGCCCCTATCAACAAGCGCAACATTCACAGCGAGACATTCACATTCCCCGGCCACACGGAGTATCTCGAATCGGTACTGGCCGACGGCGACTCGCGCGCAATGATGATAATGTGCAACGAGAATCTGCGCGTGGCACTCGTGTCAATTCACGACCCGCTGTCACACGTCGCCGAAAAAATCACACGCGAGACCGTGGCCGAGCGCATCATGACCTTCTCCAAGTCGCTGACCGAGGACTTTGCCGTCCATGCCCCCCGCATCGCAGTCCTCTCGCTCAACCCCCATGCAGGTGACAACGGTGTCATAGGCAGCGAGGATGCCGAAATCATCATTCCGGCCATCGAAGATGCCCGCAAGAAAAAAATAATATGTTTCGGGCCCTACCCTGCCGACGGATTTTTCGGCAGCGGCGCCTACCGCAAGTTTGACGGCGTACTGGCGATGTACCATGACCAAGGTCTCACCCCGTTCAAGCTCCTTGCCGGAGAGACAGGTGTAAACTTTACCGCCGGACTCCCTGCTGTGCGCACGTCGCCCGACCACGGCACGGCCTACGACATCGCCGGTAAAGGCGTGGCCTCGCCCGAGTCGATGAGCAACGCCGTTTACAGCGCGATTGACATCTATCGCAACCGTGCCCGTCACAAGGAAATGACCGCCCACCCGCTGAAAAAACAATCGTTTGACAAAGGCAGTGACAAGCTCCCCGCCGCAACCGAACACAAAGAATAATGAACTACGCAATAATAGCCGCAGGCGAAGGCTCTCGCCTCGTTCAGGAAGGAGTAAAGCTCCCAAAACCGCTCGTCAGACTCAACGGAGTCCCGATGATAAAACGCCTCATCGACATTTTCATGAGCAGCGACCCCTCCTCGCTCAGCGTCATCGTCAACGAGCAGATGACCGAAGTGAGGGAATACCTTGAGTCGCTCACACTTCCCGTGCCGTTCCACCTCGTGGTAAAGAGTACCCCGAGCTCGATGCACAGTTTCTATGAGGTCAGCCGCAAGTTTGACGACAAGAAATTCTGTCTCACGACCGTCGACACCATTTTCCGCGCCGACGAGTTCCGCCCCTACGTCGACGCGTTTGCTTCAGATGGTAAAGCCGACGGATACATGGCCGTGACATCCTTTATCGACGACGAAAAACCGCTCTATGTCGCCACCGACCCCGAGATGAAAATCACAGGATTCCTCGACAAACACGAGCCGGGGGTCAGATATATCTCGGGAGGCATCTACGGCCTGACCGCTCCGGCCCTCCGCGTGCTTGAGCAGTGCATGGAGCAGGGTGTGTCGCGAATGCGCAACTATCAGCGCGCACTCGTTGCCGCCGGGCTTGACCTGAAAGCCTTCCCGTTTGAAAAAATCATTGATGTAGACCACGCCGGTGACATTGCCACCGCCGAGAAATTCATCGCCGAATAACATATCAACCTATCTTTCATTTTTTTTAGAAATGGCCGAAATCAAAATAGCCGGAATCATGAGAGCCGGTGCCTATTCGCCCAACCACATCGGCAACGATGCCGCCATCTTCAACGTCACCGCCGAGCAGTTGCGCAAACGCGGCTGCGAGGTCAAGGTTTACAGCGAGGAGCAACTCTGTGCGGGAGAAGTAACCGAACCAATCATCCTCAACATGTGCCGCGAACAGCGGTCAATCGCTATCCTTCAGCAGAAGGAGGATAACGGCGACCTCGTCATCAACTCGGGCTACGGTATCGAAAACTGCACCCGCGAGCGCATGACCCGCATCCTCGTCGGCAGCAACATCCCCTACCCCCAAAGCCTCATTGTCAACACCAACGAGGTTGTCAAGGACGCGATGGTCAAGGCCGGGTTCAGCCGCTGCTGGATCAAGCGCGGCGATTTCCATGCCATGCACAAGGAGGATGTCTCCTACGTCCGTCATCCCGAGGAGGCTCAGGAAGTGCTTCAGGAATATTTTCTCCGAGGAATTACCCGCGCCGTCATAAACCGCCATCTCGAAGGGGACCTCATCAAGTTCTACGGCGTATACGGAACTCCGTTCTTCTTCTGGTTCTACCCCTTTGACGAGGGACACAGCAAGTATGGCCACGAAGCAATCAACGGAAAGGCCCGCGGTATAAAATTTGATCTCGACCACCTCGTCTCCATCTGCAACTCTGCGGCCGAGGCGCTTGATGTCAAAATCTATGGCGGCGACTGCATTGTTTCCCCCGAGGGTGAAATACGCATCATCGACTTTAATGACTGGCCCAGTTTCGCCCCCTGCCGCAACGAGGCCGCGCCTTATATCGCCAAGGCTGTTCTCACCGCTATAAAGAACCATAAAAAACTCTGAAATGGCCGAATCAACAGCATCAACCACGTCGTCCTACCGCGACTCGCTGAAGTCGATGGACACGGAGGAACACATTGACCTCTTTTTTTACCGCCCTATAGGTTATGCATGGGCATGCCTTGCCCGCAAACTCGGTGTAACCCCCAACGCCATCACCATCGCCTCGATTTTTCTCGGAATCGGAGCGGGCGTGATGTTCTATTTCAACTCTTTGTGGATGAATGTCATCGGGATGTTGCTGCTCATCTGGGCCAACTCTTTTGACAGTGCCGACGGGCAGCTCGCCCGCATGACCAAACAGTATTCACGCCTTGGCCGAATACTCGACGGACTCAGCGGAGACGTATGGTTTGCATGTATCTATGTGGCCATCTGCCTGCGCGAGAATGTCACCTCGGCATTCTTCATGGAACATCCGTGGGTTATATGGGTCGTGGCCGTGGTCACCGGCATCTGCCACGCGAAACAGGCCGCTATGGCCGACTATTACCGCCAGTTCCACCTGTATTTCCTCAAGGGGGAAGACGGCAGCGAACTGGAGAAGGCGTCGGATCTCAAAACCAAGCTCGCAACCCTTTCATGGAGTCGCGATTTCTGGAAAAAGCTGACCCTGACGTTCTATACCAACTATACCGTGCAACAGGAGGCAACCGCTCCCGCCATGCAGGCATTGCGCCGCGAGTTGCAACAGCGTTTTCCCTCGGGACGCATCCCGCAGTCTTTCCGCGACGCTTTCCGCACAGCCTCGCTGCCTCTGATGAAGTACACTAACATCCTCTCATTCAACTGGCGCACAATCGCCCTGTTCATCTCACTTTTCCTTAAGATGCCGTGGCTATATTTCGCCTTTGAGCTTGTAGTACTCAACAACCTGCTTGTCTACATGGTAATCCGTCACGAGGCGATATGCCGCAAATTTACAGCAGAACTAAAAGATGGAAAATACTGACATTAAAGGAATTATATTTGACTATGGCGGCACTGTCGACAGCCGCGGCGTGCACTGGAGCGAAGTAATCTGGGACGGTTACAAGGACGCACGCATCGATATTGACAAGGAAACCTTCCGCGAAGCCTATGTTTATGCCGAGCGTGAGCTTGCCCGGGTGCGCCACATCCTCCCCCACCACAATTTCCACGACCTGCTCCTCATCAAGATGCGCATCGAGCTTACTCACCTTGCCGAAGGGGGCCACATCGACCCTGCCTCCGTGAAACCGCTTGCCGCGCAAGTGGCCGCTTATTGCTATCGCGCCGCACGCGAGTGTATCGAGGAGGCTCGCCCCACATTGGAGACACTGCGCGCGCGTTTCCCGATGGTGCTTGTCTCCAACTTCTACGGCAACGTCGCGGCGGTCCTTGAGGACTTCGATTTGCTGAAATACTTTGACAAAATCATCGAAAGCGCCGTTGTCGGGGTACGCAAACCCGACCCCGCGATCTTCGCCCTCGGCGTAGAGGCCCTCGGCCTCCCCGCCGGGAACGTCCTCGTCATCGGCGACAGCTACAAGAAAGACATTCTTCCGGCCCTGTCGCTCGGATGCCGCGTGGCGTGGCTCAAAGGGAAAGGATGGACCGCTGACGAAGATGCCGTCACCCACCCCTCGGCCATCACACGACTCTCCCAAGTCCTCGACATGGTTTAGAGGGTGTTTCATAACAAAAAACATAAGGCCCGCTGTTTTGCCGGTTTTCCGGTTGACAGCGGGCCTTCTGTTTTTAGAGGGTGTTCCCTTATTTCACAATAACCTTGGTGACGATAGATGAGGCTTTGACGACGTAGAGTCCTGTGCCGACAGGGATATTCAGGGCAGCAGGGGCGGCAGATGTAGTGAAGACAATGCGGCCATCAACAGTGTAGACAGCGACGGAGTGGCCTTCGGCCCCGGTCACAATGATTTCACGACCCTCGACAGCAACGGTCACGTCGCCGGCCGGCACGACATCGGCAATGCCGCTGCTGCCGACGGTGACGGCGTTGGAAACTCGCGACTCGCCACGGTCATAGACGGTCGACACCACATAGGTGCGGATACATTCAGCAAGTACCGGGTCAGTGAAAGATGTCGCAGTGACAGGCGCGTCATTGATTTTCTCGCCATAGCGGTAGATGTTATAACCTTCGATTGCAAGCTCGCCGGTAGCGGCGCGGGGTGTGAAGGTCACATCGTCGACAAAGAGCATGAACTTGTTCTCAGAGGTACAGCGGATTGCAAAATACTTCGCACCATCGGGAATTTCAAAACTGTATAGAGCCCATTCCCACCCTATCATGTGCTTGCGCTCGACAAGGATGAAATCATCGGGATTTTTTCCGGCAGTGGAATAGAGGAACTCAAATGTCTCGAGGAACGAATTCTGGAAACTGCGTGCATAGAACGTAACCGTCTGTGCCTCGCCGCTCAATTCGGGCGAGATGGCCCAGTCATCATTGGGCACAGTCTGTGACGGGTCATAGTTGTACATCTGGACGATGAACTTGTTGCCCGATGCACCGGTGACCTGCGCGCCGTTAGCCGCGAGAGGCACCGTCTCGACATCCCACACCCACCATGACTGCTGCGAGTCGACAGGGATGCCGGGAATCTCGACAGTCTGATTCCCTTCTCCCATGCCGAGTCCTCCGATTTTACCATGATCCATATCGATGAAAGTCCAGTCACCGGGAGTAGCGGTAAACGGTTCGTAGTCTTCAAACGACTCGGTGACCGGCTCGCTGAATCCAGCCGAAGCATCGGGCGCGCTCCATGACAGACTTACGCCGCCATCGGTCAACTCGGCTGCAAGGTCGCTGACAGCCGGGAAGGGATGAAGTTTCAGCGAAACCTTTGCCACAGCCGAGATATTGTCATCTTCGTCGCCGTCACCGGCTACTTTCACAACCGCGTGGTATTCTACACTCTCGGGCGATGTAACACCGAGACAATCAGCAAAAGAAATCTCAGCCGATAGACCGGAACCCAGTCCTTCGCCCGATTCAGTTGTCAGCAGCTCGCCGTCGCGATAAAGCTCGACCGTATAGGCGGGGGAAACAGCCTGACCGAGGTTCTCGACCGAGACTGAAAGCGAGAAAGGCTCGTTGGGGGGGACTTCGGCCGGAGCATCTATCTTTTTGGCGTTAAGGTTGCAGTCCATAGCCTCGCCGACACGGATATTGTCGATAAAGGTATAGTTGTAGGACCACACGGTAGCCATGAAATGCAGCTGAATCTGATGTCCCTTGAACTGCGACAGCGGGACGGTGACATAGTTCCATCCGCGCGAGGGGAGGTCGCAGAGTTCAAACGCCTTGAGCCGGACCATATCCTCACCCTCCTGTGCCATGATTTCAAGTTCGTTTTCATCGGTCGAGCCGAAACTGTTGACAAAAAGGGTCAGGACAGGATTTTCACCCTCGATTTTGATTTTGCCGGTATAAATCAGCGCGCTCGACATGTCCTGTCCCCTCATTCCGGCAAAACCGCCGTCATTGTCCTGAGAGAAGATGTCACGCACCATTTTTCCATCGACAAAGTAGTCCCAAGCGGCATCACCCTCGACAGTATTCAACCCCATCGGCAAGGAAGGCTTGCCTTGAGCAAACGACTCGGCAAAAGGCATCGCATAGGGTGTGCCGACCGCCATAATCGCGGTGTAGGCGGGATTAGAGACTCCTCCCTCGGAGACCGCCTCGACCGACCACCCTTTGAACTCCTGTGTTCCGATAATTTCGGGACGGTAGGTAAAAGTGGGTTTGGTGCATTTTTCGGCAACCACAACTTCGTGACCGTCGGTAATTTCGGTAATGCGGTAGGACAACAGGGAGGGGTCGATATTTTTGCCATCGATATCGGTTCCGGGAATGGCCCAGCTTATCAAGACCTCGCCGTCACTTGTCTCACAGGCTTCAACCTCAGTGACGGGACCGGGCTTGTTGACACCGACCCACAATGTGACCGACGACGCTGTCGAAACACCGCTGTCATTGAACGCGAATACCGAATAGGTATAATACCCGGCAGCAGGGACGGCATCCTCGACAGTTACCTTCTGCCCGGGGAGAACATCGGTTTTGTTGGCAATAATTTCGTCGTCGCGTTGCACTCTGACGCCCGAAATTTCGGTCAAGTCATTTCCTCCCACCGTTTTTGACGGAACAGTAAAGGTTATCTCGGCACGGTTAAGGCCATTTTGGTCAGGGATTACATTCAAGTCGGCCACAGCCTCGGGTGCGTCGACAGTGACAGGGGCATCGATTTCAAGATTATCGATATAAAAATTTCTGTCGGCGGTAACACTGTGAAACCCGAAATAGTACACGCCGTCGGCCTGCGGGACAAAGACTTCCTCGACACTGAGCGGGGAGAAGGAATTGGCCTGCACCTGACGCGCTTCAACAAAACTCTCGGTCATTCCGGCTGCCGACGGGTCGGTCCCGACCTTGACTTCAAACATTTCGTAATAACTGCTCCCCCATGCAGTGAAACGGACATTGTACATTTTCCCTTTTTCCATAGAGAAACCGGGGGTAATCAACCAGTCATCCGTTTTATCCTGATTGCCGGGATTGCAAGCCGCGCTCATGTCGGTTTTCCATGTGCGGCCATTCCCGTCACCGTCAATAACGGTAAAATCGGCCAATGATGCCTCATCGGGAAATTGCTGGCGATAAGGTAGCGTGGCAACTGCCGCCTCACTGACGGCCGCCGCAGTCAACAGTCCTGCGACAAAGAAAATTCTGACTTTTTCCATACAAAAACATTAAGAGGAAAGACTATTTTTTAACGACTTTCAGCGAGTGACAGCAATCGACATCAACAATGTAGAACCCGGCAACCGGCACATTAAACTCAGCCGTGCCTGAAACGACAGTTGCGCGGTCAATCAGATGCCCGGCGATGTCATATAGGGTGGCAACCCGTCCTGAAGGTGCTGAAACCTTAACTATATTGCCTGAGACAGTCACAGTCAGAGACTCGCTGTCAGCACCGACACTGCCGACTCCCGACAGCCATGCCATGACGACAGACACCTCGCGCGACTGCTGAGAAATGACATCACCGTTGCTTGCCTTGACGGTATAGTAGTAGGTCTCCCCCGGTTCAAGTCCGCCGACTTTCAATTCGGTTTCGTTACCGACGCTGAGTGATTCCATTCCGGGGAGATAGACGGCCACCTTGTCACCGCCGTGCTTTATCACAACGTCGTCAATGGCAAGAGCGCCGGCGCCGGCGCGGTCAAAGACTATGCGCACCGCCCTGACCCCTTCGGGGAACTCGTCGAAAGCGACAGTGCCGCTGCCTTGTGATTTTCCGGCAGGGAACGAGGTGACTCTTTCCCATGTATCGTCACCCATGAGACCATATACGGAGATGCTGCATTCATCTGTCGTATTGCTGCCGCGCCGCCACAACGAGATACCTGACACGTTGTCGTCATAAACGCATGTCTGCAAATAATCTCCGTTGGCACCCATTCGCAGCGACGGCACAGCCTCGCCCGAATAGGCATTCATCGTATATGTGGAATTGGTGGTTGTCTTCCATCCGTCGGGAATTTCCGCTATACCGCCTGTAAAGTCGCATACTTCGATATGAGGCTCTCCCGGCACCTTGGTATAGACATTTACAAAATATTCAACGGCCCCTTCAAGAGGCTCCCACGACGCGACAAAAGAGTCGGTAGTCACACGGGTGGCATCATAAACCTCGGGGGCAACCTCTGCAAAAGTCAATTCAAGAGTTGTCACACAGACTTCGACAGAAACCTCTCCGGTTCCGGCTCGGTTATAAGCCTCGACCATGCAGCCATACGAAGTCTCGGGTTTCAAGCCGGTTACTTTTACCGATATGGCGGTTCCTGCATCGAAAGCGTTCCATGCGGGAACGTCGTTGCGATTGTCTCCGTCAAGCTCCACAACTGTCACCTTATAGCCAATCGCGCCGGCAACCTTGTCCCATGACAGGGTGAAACCGGAAGATGTCACATTTTCAGGCGCGTGAACCATCACTTGTCCGGGGATCGACGCGCCCCCGTCTACATCAAAGGTTATCAACCCGTCGGCACTCTCGGCGATGCCGGTTATAGGAAGTCCGAGGCGGGTATTGTTCCATGTCCTCATCGAGGGGGAAGTGTCGTCGGTGAACGATGTCTTTCCCGCAGTCCCGGGGAAGGCATCACCGGCGCGCGAGCCTTCCGTGCGGCTGCCGTCGGCCTCCTCTATATCGACATACTGATGAGAAGAAGAATTGTTGACGGTGTTGTTTTCCCATATTGACTCATTGTAGTCAACGTGCCATATCAACATGCCGTGGCCGGGAATATATTTGTCCCATCCTTCCTGCTGCCTGTTTTCAAGGAGGAAAAATTCATTTTTCTGAGAGGTAGGGATTATGCAAGCCTTGTTGGTTCCGATTTTTTCCAGCGTGATTGTCACGGGACCGTCAATCACTTCGGGTTGCATCCAGCCGAGCGCATATCTCTCAAACGCACCATAGAGCGGCGGTGTACAACCGTCATTGTTGTAGGGGCCATAGTCGAGCGCGCTCCATGCGCCGGGGGTAAATGCATTGGAATAGGATGTGGCATAAAGGTCAGGGAGCCCCATCACATGACTGAACTCATGCACGAATGTCCCCACGCCGTCAGGACGGCCTGTCAGACCGCTGATCTGCCATTCGTTGGAGCAGGCGTAACGGTCGAGTCTCACCCCGTCATACATATAGGGGTAGGATGTGGCCTTTGTTATATCCCAAGAGTGCGGCCACACCGAGTTGGACGATCCACCCGATGCTTCGCCCTGACCGGCATAAAAGACAAACACATTGTCGATATATCCGTCACCATCGCGGTCATATTCCGAAAAATCGACTTCGTCATCCAGCTGCGCACATGCCTCGATAATCATTTCTTCAGGCCGCATGTCATTGCCATAGTAGTCATTGCCACCGTAGTAGGCCATCGGATGAGAAAGAGTTATGGGCCCGTAGAGGTCAAACTGAGGCTTGAACTTTCCGCCGGAGCACTCGATAAAGAAGTCTCTCGCACTGCCGGTGCCGCCGTAGTCGCTGAAATTTTCCTCGTTTAGCATCCGTGAGAAATAGTCGCCGGGGTCAGCAATCTGAAACTTCACATCGGTATACTCCACAAGAATCACAATTGCACGTTGCTCGCCGATCGAGGGGAAAGATGTGCCGGGGAAAAGTCCGGGGCCCGCAGTAATCCCTTCTCCCGACTCGCGCATCGGCGCGGCGCGGCGCGGTGATGCAGCTCGACGAGCGCGGGCTTTGACGGCCCGCTTTTCAAGAGCGGGAAAGACACGGGTCATGTCCACGCTTTTAAGGAAAGAAGCCTCGGCTGCCGTGCGGAGAGACGCGTCCCGCGCCATAAACTCGCTACGCACGACGGCCCCCGAGGTGTCCACATCTCCGTAGTAAAACGTATCGTCAACATTGACAAGCAGATAGCCGTCTTCACTCAAATAGTAATGATTATACTCGTCACCGACGAGACGCACGGAAATTTCCGTTCCGTCAGGTTGCATGACAGTAAATAATCCGGGACGCGCCGGGACAGCCATAGCGTCCATGCTGCATAATGTAATGATTCCGGCCGACAATGCGCCGATAATTGAAGTTTTTTTCATATTTAAGGATGCTACTGAACAAGAGCCTTATCAATTCACAAATGTACACACTTTTAAGACAACTGCAAAACTTTTGACAACAAAAAACAAGCGTATTCCGGCAGCAGCACTGTCAAAACCGCATCAACAATAACAAAACGAAATAAAGACAAAGCACCCCGAAACCGGAATCAGCAGTTATCTGTGTAAATCATAGAAATGCTTCGTAGAAAGAGTGGCGAGAGGAGTCGTGGCAATAGCACGGGTAATTATCCCGAGTGTGTCAGGCTGATAATAAGGATTGGCGGCATGACCGGCGCGATTGCGGCCTTCATCACTGAGGGCCAAGGCTATGGCAGATGCTATCTCGTCGGCTGAATCGCCGCAGTGGATGACGCTGTCAGATGCCAGCCGTCCGCGCTGGCGCATACCGATGTCAACTGTCGGAATCCCCATTGACGGCACTTCGACAATGCCGCTCGACGAGTTTCCGACCACTGCGTCGACACAGCGCAGGGCTGAAAGATAACGTAATTTGCCGAGCGAAGGGACAATCTTCACGCGGTGTGGGTTACGGTGGCCATAATCTTCTATCATCCCGATGATTACGCGACCGCGGGCATCATTGTTAGGATACGTTATAACTACATGGGAGTCGGGGAAACGGTCAAGCGCGTCGAGTAACGCTCGGCAACGCTCGGCAGGGTCGGCATCATCGAGTGTGGCAGGATGATAGGTTACAAGCATTGATTCCGCAGGCAGTTCAAAACCAATCGAGACTTCAAGCTCGTCGCGCGACATCAATGGCTCGTTAAGTATGTTGTAGACCCCTATCGCCCCGGTATTTATGACCCTTTCGGGGTTCTCTCCCATAGCGATTACACGCTGACGGTAAGGCTCGGTCGCCGTCAGGTGCAGAGAGGCCATCTTGGTAATGGCATGGCGGATAGAATCATCCACCGCCCCTTCGGAAATCTCACCGCCTGCAATATGCACGATGGGAACGCGCATCATCAAGGCTGCCGATGCCGTGGCAAGCATTTCAAAACGGTCACCGAGAATTACCAGCAAGTCGGGACGCAGCCTGTCAAGAGCCTCGGCCATCCCTTCCATGCAGCGCGCCATCATCCCGACGGTAGCAACAGTGGAAGCATCGGCCTCGTTGATTTTCATGTCGACCATCGCGGCAGGGGTGAACCCGTCGGCAATGATTTCATCGACAGTGTTGCCATAGCGCGGCGACAGATGCATGTTAGTAGCGATTACCATCACCTGACAGTCGGGCCGCGCGTCGAGCGCGCGGGCAATTCCGCTGAGAAGTCCCCAGTCGGCCCTTGTCCCTGTCGCAATCGCTATCCGTCTCATCAATATTCCCTTTCACCAAATATCGCTGTGCCGATGCGCACCATCGTCGAGCCGTGGGAGACTGCGAGAGGCCAGTCATGGCTCATGCCCATACTGATTTCACGGAATGACTCCCGGCCGCACATAGGCCCGGCGGCAAGAGCGTCAAAGGCATTTTTTATATCGGCAAAATCCTGCGCGATGCGCTCATCATCATCGACATTGGATGCCATTCCCATCACGCCGACAATCTCAATCCCGGGAAGCGAGTCGACAAGGGCAGGAGAAACAAGCCCGAGTAATTCGTCGGGAGTAAAGCCAAACTTAGTCTCCTCCTTGGCAACATGGAGCTGCAACAGGACTTTCACCCGTCGGCCGATACGCTGCGCCTCGCTGTCGACGAGCCTCAACAGACGCTCGGAGTCAATGCTGTGGATGAGGTCGACATGAGGGACGACGGCGCGAACCTTGTTGGTCTGCAGATGCCCGATAAAATGCCACCTTATGTCGCCGGGCAAGGCTCCGGCCTTGGCAACAAGCTCGTTGACGCGGCTTTCGCCAAACACGCGCTGCCCGGCGTCATAGGCTTCGCGCAACGCCTCGGCAGGATGGAACTTGGACACAGCCACGAGTTCCACCCCGTGGGGCACTGCCGCCCTGACGCGACAAAGATTTTCAGCAATCGGGGACATCGGTCAAATATTATTATTCCTCAGACTTGGGTGTTGTACCGCCAAGTTTCGCATCATAGACATCCATGATGGGGGTCTCGCTTATGGAGACGATTTCAAAGTCGGCCATAGTACCCTTCATTCCTTCCATGAAGTTGTCATAGGCGCCCTTGAAATCACCGGCAGCAACGAGAATCTGCGAGACAGATTTTTTCTCGGCGGCAGTCTTTTCATCGATTGTGATAAAGGCCACTTTGACAAGATACCAACGGTCGGCGGAGTCATCGCGGAAAATTTCAGAAATCTTGGTGCGCTTTACAGCCGAAACTGAAAATTCGCCCGAAATAAAGGGAGTCTGTTCTTCGGTAATACGGGCCTCGGCCTCGGTAAAAGACAGGGCATCGACCATATAAGGCTCGGTCACCTTCTTTACCACACCGTTTTCCATCATCTTATCATAACGCACTTTACATTCAAACCAGTTTGCCATTTTCTTCTATACGTTTAAAAGAGTGTAACAAATTTCACAACCGTCCCGGCATAACAACATCGCCGAAACGGAGTCACAAAGTTACGCCAAATTCTCCATTTGAAAAAATTAAAATTGATTATCGGAAAATCACAGCCAGATATCGGGAACAATACCTATCGGTTCATTTCCATGAGGACGAGGGGGGACTCGGGGCCCATGTTGAAAATGAGGTCGAGGATTGAGAGTGAGGGGATGAATCCCATCTGCAGGGCGCGCACCTGATAATAAGGCACGGCGGGGAGGGCGGGGAGGGCGCGACGGAAGTCATCGGCCTCGCTGCAAGCAGTGGAAGCCGGGGATATGCCGAGGATGTCGCGGATTATGTTGTCGAGGGCGGCATCAAGGTCGGCTATCGTCTCGCAACCGTCATCGGGGCGCGGAGAGAAAAACGGCAGAAAACGGTCAATGTAAAATTCAAAAAACGGGGTGCGTCCATAGGCACTTTCGAGTGCGACGCGGTGGACATCCCACCAGTGTCCGTGGGTCGAGACCCGGATTTCGTCCCAACGCGTACCGGATGTTTTCTCAGGTTTGGCAATCGGGACTGTGAGGGTCAACGGGCCGCGGGTGTCGGCAATCGTGGTGCGATGCACGGCTTTCTGCCGCTTGTCAAATCTCATCGCATAGTCAACCACAGCGTTGCCATAGCGGGCCATGAGGGCATAGTAACCGATATCGCCGCAATATCGCGGCGGCAGCAGCACGGCTCTATCAGGGTATAGGACAAGCGGAGAAGCCATCAGACGGGTTACTCGGCTGTTTCAAACTGTTTCTTGGAGGGATTGGCATCGCGCAATACGCGGTTCCATCTAAAGCCGCCGTTGAAAATCGAGCGGTCTTTGTCAAGCGACACGAGCACCAACTCGGGACGGCCCACGATGTGATCCTCGGGCACGAGACCCCAGTAGCGGGAATCGAGCGAATTGTCGCGGTTGTCACCCATCATGAAGTAATAGTCCATCTTGAAGGTGTAGACATCGGCAGGCTTGCCGCCGATATAGACTGTGTCGCCGTCAAGATAGGCATCGGTGTTGCCCTCGTAGTTGCGGATAAGGCGGTTGTACCGTTTCCATGCCGCAGCGTTGAGCCTGAGTTTCGAGCCTTTGGCCGGAATCCAGATTTCGCCATAATCGGCACGGGTCCAGTTGTCGGCGACTCCGTCGGGATAAAGAAAATCACCTGTCTGCGCCGGCATTTTCATCACCTTGACCACGGCCGGATCAGATTCAAGTGCCTCGACCATAGCGGCAGTCAGCGGCGCCACATAGACGGGAGGCACGGTACCGTCAGGGTTAACCTGAAATCCGAGCGCGATGAGCCCGGGCACATCGGCCGCTGTAATCGGCACTTCGTGACGGTCATCTTTGCTGATTCCGAGTGCGTCCCAGCGTTCGGGAGTCATCGTGGTCTTGCCGTCGAGCTGGAAATAGTGGTTAAACTGTGCATATTCCGGCTGAGGGAGAGCCTCGCCATTGATGTAAATCACCCCGTCGACAATCTTCAACCGTTCACCGGGGAGGCCGACTGCACGCTTGACATAATTCTCGCGACGGTCTACCGGACGATAGATAATGTCGCCGAATGTCTGAGGATTGGCCCGAAGTCCTTCACGGCCATACAACTTGACAAGGGTATAGTAGTCAGGGTTCTGAACCTTGGTAGCCACCGTGTCGCCCGCAGGGAAGTTAAACACTACAATATCTCCGCGCTCCACATTGCCGAGACCGGAGAGGCGATGATATTTCCATTGCGGAGTTTCGAGATAACTCTTGGTATTCAATATGGGGAAAGTGTTCTGAACGAGGGGGAAATGAACAGGAGTGTTGGGAACGCGCGGGCCATAGGCCATCTTGTTGACCCACAGGTAGTCGCCCACGAGCAGCGATTTTTCAAGCGACGAGGATGGAATCTGATAGTTCTGCCCGATGAAGGTGAAGACGAAGTAAACGAGTATCAACGCGTAGACAATCGCATCGACCCAGCTCATGACACCGCGCACGGCTGCATTTTGGGACTTCTTCCACCATGTAAAGGGGATATAGCCGGTGATGTAGATGTCGAATAGGAGGAACCACCACAAGGCGACCCACCAGTTTCCGAGCCAAGCAACCCAAAGGAAGAAGATGACCGACACGATGGAAAACCGTATCCAGCGGGTTTTCTTGTTTTCCTTTACACGGCGCACGAAGTCTTCGGCAAATGTAAGTTTTTTTTCGGATGCCGATATGTTGTTGCTTTCGGTCATAGTTTAAATAATATTTAGGTCAGAGAGCATCTGGTCAAGCGAGAGGATGCCTTTGCGGGACGCGGCCCACTCGGCAGCCATGACGGCTCCGAGGGCAAATCCCTCGCGCGACTTGGCGCTGTGGCTGATTGTAATTGTGTCGACGGGCGATGTCCACTCAATGGTGTGGATTCCGGGAACTTCGCCTCGGCGCTCACATTCGATCGGAAGCACGTCGGCAGGTGCTGACGCAGGTGTGCATTCAGTCCATCGGTCGATGCGCTCCACGTTGTCAATCAGCCCTTCGGCAAGCGTGAGCGCGGTGCCGCTGGGATGGTCGAGTTTGTGGATGTGGTGCACCTCGTCAAGCTGCGGACGGTATTGCGGGAGATTGTTCATGATGGCCGCGAGACGGCGGTTCAGTGCAAAAAGGATGTTGACACCGATACTGAAATTGCTCGACGCAAGCAGCGTGCCTCCGGCCTCGGCAACAGCCTGTTCCACCTCGGCACGGCGCTCCCCCCACCCTGTCGAGCCACACACGACGGGGACACCGGCACGGGCGGCCTCGATAATGTTGGCCGGGGCGGTCGCGGGAGTCGTGAACTCGATGGCGACATCGGCCGAAGCGAATGCCGGGCCGTGGATGTCGGCGACATTGTCAATATCTATTACGGCCACTATTTCGTGGCCGCGCTCACGCGCTATTTTTTCAATGGCATGGCCCATTTTGCCATAACCGATTAATGCGATTTTCATTTTCTAATCTACTTGTATTAAAACGACCGACGACAATAAAAGAGCGGCCCGAGGCATCTCGTTTTATTGTCGTCGAGACTTATAAAATCAACAACGCGAATCAAGCACCAGCCTGAGCTGCATTCTGAGCGCGTTTGAGATATTTCTTGAGGTCAATGCCCACCTCGGCTCCGTAGTTGGGATAGTCGCGGTCGATGAGTTCATAGACAGCAGCCTCGTTCTTGTAGTCCTTCAGCTCACGGTAAACAGTGGCCTCTTTGAGAAGGAATGCGGGAGTGTAGTGGGGATTGTTGTCAGAAATCTTGACAGCCTGCTTGAAACAGTCAAGTGCCTCGTTGTATTTCTTCAGATTGACGTAGCAGTCACCTTCGAGCGACTTGCTTGACGCGCCGATGATAGATTCGCCGGCCGAGTAATCGTTGAGGTACTTGATGGCTTCCTCATATTTTTTGTCCTTGTAAAGGAGAATAGCTGCATTGAGACGGGCGAGGTTGGCACCGTCGTAACCCTCGTTGGCGGCAACCTGCTGATACTTGGCAAGAGCGATTGAATCATTACCCATGAGCAACTCGATATCGGCCTGACCGACAGCATTGTTGGCAGCATTCTTACCCGGCTCGCGCACAACGTAAACGTAAATGAGAATTACAGCGACAATCGCGGCAACTATGAGACTTCCCCACAGGATGACGCGGGGGTTGTTCTGTACTTTTTCGCTGATACCGGTCAGAGTGTCGTTTACCTCGTCAATCGAGGTGTGTTCTGTTTCTTGGGGCTTGTTATTTGCCATTTTTGTATGAGAGTGGTTATTTAGTTACTAACAATCAGAACAGCGCGCAATAATCGGGGCACATTCCGAATTGCAAAATTAATAACAATTCCTCAGATAATAAAATTTTCCTGCGAATTTTCACATTTTTCTGCGAAAGAGGTTGCGGAACTCAGAAACGCAAAAAGGCATTGAATCAGCTTACTGTCGGCCATCTGCTGACGCGAGGGTGTAGTGGTAGCGGACTTTCACGCTGTAACGGCGCACGATGCGGCGCATGTTTTCCATCCCGGCGCCGCCGTCAAACGCCACGTTGCTGTACGACGGGGTATCATAGT
Source organism: Porphyromonadaceae bacterium UBA7042 (assembly GCA_002494015.1). Lineage (GTDB taxonomy): Bacteria > Bacteroidota > Bacteroidia > Bacteroidales > Muribaculaceae > Duncaniella. Next base: position 50,733 of record DLAR01000104.1, read on the forward strand.
AATTGGGGCCGTTTTCCACGATCTCACACGGCATCTCAATCGTCAACCCCTCGTTGGCGGCTATGAACACGGCCTTCTCGCGAGCGGCATCAAGGGCGGCCTTCAGTCCCTGCCGGTTATACTTTTCGATTTCCGGATTGTCAATCTTCGCGATATTGAAACGGGTGATTCCTTTGCGACTAAGTTTTTCGGCAATAAGCTCTATCTGAGACCAATCGCTGACGTTAGCCGACAGCGTTTTGGCCATCAGAAAATCAGATGACACCTCGCGGTTGCGGTAATTACCCATGTCGGCCACTACAATCCGAGAGTCTTCGACTCCCGCCGTTCCGAAAACATGACGCACATCTTTCTCAATCTGATGCAATTTTACAAGCAGGCTGTCACCGTTGCGGCCTGTTTCATAATATTCCTCCATCCCGACTTCCACAGTTATGCGGTCAGGGACAATGTTGACAGTGGCCGAGCCGGTGACTTCGATATAATTTCCAGATTCGGCCCGCGAAAGCAGCGACATCGGCACAAGCAGCACCGACATCATCACGATTTTCAAAACATTTGTCATAATTTAGAACGATACAATGATTAACGTAACAAATATAGACATTATCCACATTTTATCCAAAATTCGCCCTGACAGAACAATTGTTTTTAACATTAGATAGAATGTGCGTTAAAAACAGTTGTTTTCTATCATTTTGTTGTGCAATATCAGGTCTTTTTATTATTTTTGCAGTTGCATTATGAAAAAAACCGTGCAATTTAGTGATACCGGCGGGATTCTCAGTGCAGCTTTCACCACATATTATATATATATATATAT
>DLAR01000104.1:51833-64258 GCA_002494015.1 Porphyromonadaceae bacterium UBA7042
ATATATATATATATATATATATCGCGTTTATTATCTCATTATTACAATACAGTAGTTTAGTATGAAGCAAATTGTTTTAGCTATTCTTTTGGCAGCCGGAATCGTGGGCGCCTCGGCCGCACCGGTGACCAAGGAACGTGCCGCAACGACGGCCACAGAGTATGCCACAGCCTTTACAGGGCATAATGTTTCAGTCAAAGATATCATGGCAGTCAAAGACGCTTATTATATCGTCAATCTGAAACCACAGGGATGGGTTATGGTCGCTGCCGACGACAATTCAGACCCCATCCTCGCTATATCTCCCGAAGGAGCTTTTTCATGGTACAACATCCCCGACAACGCCCGTTTCGTATATGACGCGCTGGGCGACGGAGTGAAATATCAGGCCCGCGTGGGCAAACCGTTAACCCGCAAGTGGGACAACGTCGTGCGCGAGTGCATATCACGCGCCGACAACGGCGACATCGAAAACCTTATCAAGGCTAACTGGAACCAGTCTTCACCGTTCAACAAATACTGCCCGTCAAAAAACGGAGCAAACCAAGCCATCGTCGGCTGTGTCGCAGTCGCTATGGCTCAGGCTATGGCCGTGCAGAAATGGCCCAACCGACCGACCGGAAAAGTATCCTACGGCTCGGCAAACTATGGCGCGCTGTCAATCGACTTTGACGCAGAGGCCCCTTACAACTGGGATGATATGCTCTCGGGAGCCAACCGCTATGACGAGGCGGCCCGTTTCCTGTGGCACGCAGGCATGTCGGTGCAGATGGACTATGGCCCCGAATCATCGGGTGTACTGACCTCGCGTCTCAGTCTCATCGTAAAGGCGATGAAAGAGAATTTCTGCTACGGAAACGATGTGCGTCTCGTCCTTTTCAGCTCCTTCTCAGGCACCACGCAAGAAAGATATGCCCAGTGGGAACGCTACGTCTACAATGAACTTTCAGCCGGACGCGCAGTTGTTTACAATGCCGTCTCACAAGGCTCGACTGCAACCCATGCCGGACACAGTTTCAACATCGACGGTTACCGCGCAGGCCAGTTCCATGTCAACTGGGGCTGGGGCGGCAGTCAAAACAACTACTTCAACCTCAACGCCCTCAACATGACCCTCGGCAACGACCGTTATGAATACAACTATAACCAGTCAATCATCGTCGGCATCGGTTCACCCAACCGCGTGCTCCGTTCTATCGACGTCAACTACACCAAGATTGAGGAAAATCTTCCCGCCGGATCGGTTGTCGGCATCGTGACCGTCAACGGCGAGGCTCCCAAGAGCGAGTATGGCCTCAGCGTGCGCGGCGCATACAGCGGTACCGGGTTCGCCAATGTGCCTTTTGAAATCAAAGGTGACCGTCTTGTTACCACCGAGACTCTTTCTGTAGCTAAAAAGGATGTCTACAATATCGAAATCGTAGCCACTGCAGGTGACGACCGCCTGACAGCCGGATTTGACATCAACGTCGTGAAAGACCTCCCCGTAGCACAGGCCACCTCGATGGATTTCAACCGCGAGTCGGGTGAATTTACCATTTATACCAAACACGGCGTGACCTACACCATCTATGGAGCCGACGGCAACCAGATTACCTCGGGAACTCTTGACCCGCTCCCCATATTTACCTTCAACCGCTCGATTCTGACCAAAGGCAAGAACCGCCTTGTGCTGCGTTCAGGCAATGGTGAAAAGACTCTTGAGATTGTCAACTGATAACATCGTGAATCCATTTTAGAAAATCACAAGTCATGAAATTATTAAATAAAGCATCGATATATACATTAGCACTATTTGCCTCGATTGCGATTTCGTCGTGTAAAGACAATAACGAAGGTGGAGAGCCTTCGGTTCCGGATAACGACGGCACCAAGGTTTCGATCATAACTGAAGTAATAACCAATTCTCCCGTAATCACCGACTTTGCCAAAGACCAGACAATGAACGTCTTTGTAAAGAAAACCGCATCAGCAATCGGAGACAATTTCAAGGAAAATGTCAAGGGAACCGCTCTCGGCGGCGGCGAATGGGAACTTTCTCCCGAAATCTACATCAATCAGACACAGCGCAACGTCTTTTTCTACGCTGCCTACCCCTATGTCGAAGGTCTGAACGATGTAACCGCCTACCCTGTCGACTTGTCCAAACAGAATGATGTGCTTTACTCAGGCGACTATGCCGCTGTATCGCTCCAGACCACAAAGGCCCGTGTGCGCATGAAACACGCTCTCTCAATGGTCAGCGCGGTAATCGACGCATCATCCTACAACGGCTCAGGCACTGTTACCTCTATGGGTGTCAGCGGCTCGGCCGTATATCTCACCGGCAAGCTGAATGTCTCGACCGGCAAAATCACCGTTGCCGACAGCGACAAGGGCATTGTTACCGCCTCGATGAGTCAGGATGTAAAATCAGGCTCGGCCAACCTGTGGGTGATTCCGTTCTCGACAAAGACTTCCGATGCAGCCTTTAACTTCACCATCGACGGCAAGAATTACGTTATCGACATGCCCGAGATAGAGATGAAGACAGGATACCAGTATGTGTTCCATTTCATCCTTACCCCCAACGGTCTCGTTGTGCGCCCCGACGTAATTGACGAAATCTCGCTCAATGCCGAAGGCGACAACAGCGACACTGCCGAAGGCTATGGCTCAATCAAGTTTATCACATCGGCATCTTCATTTTCTTTCCCCATCTTTACAGGTGATAACGTCTTTGGCAACGTTGTTTCGGGTGACAAGTCGGCAAACTACAGCCTCGGAGGCACTATGGAACTTTCTGCTTCCGGATCAAAGACTGTAACTGTCGAGACTTGGAGTTCAACCGGATTTGAACTGCAATCCCTCGAAGATATCGAGTCAATCGACATCTCCAACTATTAATAACATATCTTTGACACAATAAAAGCCGCACTGATTTTTCCCGGTGCGGCTTTTATTGTGTCATTTCGCCACGGATTGAAAACAAAAAAGTCAAGCCGGTTTCGGATTGAACGACCGAAACCGGCTTGACTTTTTTGCTGCTGCAGATGTAGCGGAAATTAGTCTTCCTCCTTCATGTTGTGATATACATTCTGCACATCCTCGTCTTCTTCAAACTTGTCAAGAAGCTTTTCAAGAGTCACACGCTGCTCGGCGGTAACTTCCTTGAGGTCGTGGGGAATGCGTTCAAACTCTGACGAGACAATTTCAAAACCGTTGTCTTCGAGATACTTCTGAATATTGGAATATTCCTCAAATGCTCCATAGAGGACAACCTGCTCGTCACCCGATTCCTCGTCAACGATGTCTTCAAGTTCGTCTACACCATAGTCGATAAGTTCCAGTTCGAGGTCTTCGAGCGACACTCCGTCTTTCGGTTTGATTTTAAAGACACACTTGTGGTCAAACATAAACGAGAGTGAACCCTGCGTTCCGAGTGTGCCGCCGTGCTTGGTAAAGTAGGAACGCACATTGGCGACAGTACGGGTATTATTGTCAGTTGCAGCCTCAACTACAATCGCAATACCGAAGGGGCCGTATCCTTCATATACGATTTCCTTGTAATCGCTTGCATCCTTGTCGGTTGCTTTTTTGATTGCACGGTCAACGGTATCCTTGGGCATATTTGCGGCCTTGGCATTCTGGACCAAGGCGCGAAGGCGGGGATTGGTCGACGGATCGGGACCGCCGGCCTTGGCGGCGATGGTTATTTCCTTTCCGATGCGGGTAAATGTACGCGACATGTTACCCCAACGTTTCAGTTTGCGTGCTTTGCGATATTCAAAAGCTCTTCCCATAGTTTGGTATTATGTGATATGTTATTTTGATTGTGTTATTTATCTGAGTTCGGCTCCGAGCAGTTTTTTCAGATTAGTGATGATTTTGTTCATCGACGCGTCAATCTGCTTGTCGTTGAGCGTCTTTTCATCATCCTGAAGAATCATGGCCACGGCATAGGATTTCTTTCCTGCAGGGAGGTTCTTGCCTTCATATACGTCGAAAAGCTCTACCTCTTTCAGCAGCTTGCGCTCGCTGTCGCGGATTACAGCCTCGACACGTTCCATCGTCACAGATGTGTCAAGCAGCAACGCGAGGTCGCGCTTCACAGCCATAGTCTTGGGCAGCGGGGTGAATAAGACTTTCTTTTTAAGAGACAGTCCGACAAGCGAATGCCAGTCGAGTTCAGCGTAGAATACATCCTGCTTGATGTCAAATCGGCCAAGCAGCTTGCGTGACAGCACACCCATCGACCCGAGAGGCTTGCCCGAGCGGGTGGCGATGTCGAGTGACGCACTGTAAATCTCGCCTTCCCCGTGGGTCAGCTTTATCTCCGAAGGATTCAGGCCCAGACGGGCAAAAATGTTTGCCACAACGGCTTTAAGGTCATAGAAAGTGGCCTCGACTGCGGGACGGGTCCAGTTGCCGGGACGCAGCGAGCCGCTCATCCACACTCCCAGCCGCGACGATTCACGGAACGGAGCAAGCGGGGCGTCGGCTGTAGGCTCGATGGCCGGGTTGAAGAAATAGACATTGCCGAATTCATACATCAGCACGTCGCCGCGTTTGCGGTTGATATTGTGGGACGCCGATTCGAGGCCGCCAAAGAGAAGGGTCTGACGCATTACCGCCAAGTCACTGCTCAGCGGGTTGAGAAGGCGCACACAATGAGACAGCGGCATCTGCTCAAGCGGCTCATAATAGCTCTCGGCACTCAGCGAGTTGTTGAGTATTTCATTAAAACCTTCGGCTGTCAGCTGCTCGCTGATCAGTCGGCGCAAGTCGTTATCCTCATCTTCGCGCGAGCGGTTGACGAGCGACGACTTAACCACGTCATTGATTTCCACATTATTATATCCATAGATGCGAAGGATGTCTTCAACCACGTCACAGGGACGGGTGACATCGACACGATAGGTGGGAACCTTGAACGAGACTTCGTCTTCGGTCGCGTTGACATCGGTCATTTCGAGCGATTCGAGAATTGAGATGACGGTCTCGGCAGGGATATGTTTGCCTATGAGGCTGTCGACATAGTCATATTTAAGATTCACCTCGGCCGGGAGAATGGGCGACGGGTACACGTCGCTGACAGGCCCGGTGATAGTACCCCCTGCGAGTTCCTTGACCATCAGTGCGGCAAGACGCAGAATGTACATCGTAATATTGGGGTCGGTGCCACGCTCATAGCGGAACGACGCGTCGGTATTCAGTCCGTGACGGCGCGCGGTCTTGCGCACACTCGTCGGGTTAAAGTAGGCACTTTCGATAAACACGCTGGTGGTACCCTCGGTAACGCCTGATTCCATACCGCCGAAAACTCCGGCGATACACATCGGCTCCTCGGCATTGCAGATCATCAGGTCGGCCGCACTCAACGTGCGCTCGACACCGTCGAGGGTGACAAATTTTTCACCTTCCGAGGCATTGCGCACAATCACGCGGTTGCCTTTGATTTTACCGGCATCGAAACAGTGGAGCGGCTGCCCCATCCCGTGAAGAATATAATTGGTAATGTCGACCACATTGTTGATGGGTCTCAGCCCTATCGTGGTCAGGCGGTCTTTGAGCCACTGAGGCGACTCCTTGACAGTGACTCCCTCGACAGTTACACCTGAGTAACGCGGACACGCCTCGGTGTTGACGACCTCGACAGTCACACCACCTTCGGGTTTCTCGACGGCAAAAGCCTCGACACCGGGACGGCGTAATTCTTTTGCGACATTATGCTGCCGCATCCATGCCGACAGGTCTCGGGCCACACCATAATGGCTGGCCGCGTCAATGCGGTTGGGGGTGAGGTCTACTTCAAGAACATAGTCGGATGTAAGACCGAAATATTCCGCAGCCGGAGTACCGGGGGCAACTTCGCTGTCAATCACGATTATACCGTCATGCGACGTGCCCACACCGATTTCATCCTCGGCACAAATCATGCCGAGCGACTCGACTCCGCGAATCTTTGATTTCTTAATCTTGAACTCGTTATCCCCGTCATACAGGGTTGTCCCGACAGTTGCCACTACGACAGTCTGCCCGGCGGCTACATTAGGCGCGCCACACACAATCTGTGTTGCCTCGCCGTTGCCCAAGTCCACGGTTGTAATGTGCAGATGGTCACTATTGGGGTGTTCCTCGCATGTCAGGACCTTTCCGATAACAATACCGCGCAATCCGCCGCGGATTGATTCAACTTCCTCGACCGAGCCGGTTTCAAGACCTATCGAAGTCAATGCGGCTGCAAGCTGCTCGGGCGCAAGCTCTACATCGAGGTATTCTTTTAGCCAATTATATGAGATGTTCATTGTTTAGTATATTTCATGCATGAAAGCAGCCATCAACAGCTACCACGCTACAAAGTTACGGCTAATTCTCCTAATCTCCAATAATCCGCCCGATTTTCAGCAACATGCCAGCAACATCCATTGTATCACTTATTGAACGTCGGAGGTGTCAGCTTTTTTCTTCGATTTCTTCGGTCTGGGAGCCTTTTTCTTCTTGACCGACTTAGGCTCGTAGCAACCATGATCGCGTTTACCGAATGTGATATTCAACCCGACGCTGACATTCAACATCTTGCGGGGAGAATGGCTCATTGAGAACTCGTCAAGCAACTTTCCGGTCTTGGCATCAATCCTTGTGTAATCCCCTTTCAGCTTTCCCACCGGAACCGCATAACCGATATTGGCCGAAAATGCCAATCCGTGACAACAGTGCCACAAAAAAGCAACCTGTGGTGTTATGCCGAGCATATTGCGGCCCCTCCAATGCAAGCCGATGCGCTCATAATAGTCATGATTCAACGGTTTGCGGATATAATAGTCATAGGAATCAGGATTATAGCGAAACAATCCGATTCCCAGTCCGGCCTGAATGGCAAACCGGCCACGATACCACTGATAGGTAGGCGTCACGCCAAACGTGCGTTCCTCCCACCTGACTTTGTCGATGTCATAGGTATCGCCGTCATCGACTCCATAATAGTAGAACGCGGTGTGATCCTCCTCGATTCTGCGAGGCGAGGCCGACCCTGCCGTTGTCGACATGTCAAAGCTGATTCCCCATCGCGACGTAATCATCCACCTATATCCCCACGATATGTATTCTGACCGATTGTTCTTTATCGGAAACCCGAACTGCGACAACGAGTTTCCCGCGTCACAGGTAAAAAACATCATGCCGCGCGTATAATAGATACTGTGCATGAAATCCGCGTCAAGGCACGGCCTGACCGAATCAGGATAATTCTTTCGGGCCATAGCTCCGAGTGCAGTCAAAAGCAGCACGGCCATGATTACTGATCGTTTCATTTCAATTTGCAGGATAAGATAAAATTCGCTTGCTTTTAACCACCTCGTCAAGAGTCATCACAAACGCGCCATCGTTTATATTGCCGCTTGCCAACTCGTCGCGGGTATATTTTTCAAGTGTAGATGCCTTGAACACTATAATCTGGTACAGTTTTCCATAGGCTGCTTCCCCCATGACCACGCCACCGGGAGCCGTTCCGGTCTGACCGGAAGAAATTTTAGTCATGACTTGGTCAAGGTAGGGGTATTTGACAAACACGAGTTCCGATGACATCGTGGGTTCCGCATCCATCCAGTCAACCACATAGATATCCTCGTCAAGATTGTTTTCTATAAAAAAAGCTTCAGACTCAGTGTGCCGATACTCTCCAAAGTCACAGCAGAGAACCGACATCAATGACATCCATAGCACCATCACAAAAGCGATATTCCTTACAATTTTCATAGCAAGATGTTTATTTCCTTGCAAATATAAATCATTTCAACAACAAAACAAACTTTTTTAACGACAAAACGCCTCTATGTAGAAACATTGTCACTTCCATCCCCAAAAAAAGCTCTCTTGAACAAAAAAATAGCACGTTTTAGGCAAAATGGCTTACCGGAGCGTATTATATTGTTAAAAACATTATCTTTGCAATACCGATAACAAAAACCAATCATCAATCATAATGTACAAAAACGACAATAGAACGGTTATCACCCTCGACGCGGGGGGTACCAATTTCGTGTTCAGCTCAATGCGCGGATATGACTTTATCGTGGAACCAATCACCTATCCTTCCAATTCCCACGACCTCGACTTGTGTCTCGCAACGATGGTCAAGGGTTTTGAGGAAATAATCGCAAAACTTGACGAGAAACCTGTGGCAATCAGTTTCGCCTTCCCCGGCCCGGCCGACTACCGCGCCGGCATCATCGGAGGCTACCTGCCCAACTTCCCGTCATTCCGCGACGGCGTGGCGCTCGGGCCGTTCCTCAGCCGCAAGTTCAACGTGCCTGTATTCATCAATAACGACGGCGACCTCTTTGCTTTCGGCGAGGCGACAGGCGGCTCTCTCCCCGAAATCAACCGCCGCATCAAGGAGCTTGGAGGCACCCGCCAGTATTCCAACCTTCTGGGATACACATTTGGCACAGGACTCGGCATCGGCTCTGTCGTCAACGGCGAGCTGAATCTGGGCAACAACAGCTGCATCGAGACTTTCTGCCTGCGCAACAAGCTCGACCTCGACATCATCGTCGAAGAAGGCGCGTCAATCCGTGCCATAAAGCGCGAATATGCACGTCTGACCGGCGACGCGCGCGACCTTACCCCCTATGACATCTTCAAAATCGCCGAGGGACAGAAAGAAGGCGATGCCGAGGCCGCAAAACGCGCATTTGAACGTTTCGGCGAAATCGCAGGCGACGCTTTTGCCTCCGCCATTACCCTGACCGACTCGCTCGTGGTCGTGGGTGGCGGACTCACCGGTGCGATGAAATACATCAAACCGGCACTGCTGCGCGAAATGCGGTCAACGCTCAAGACTGTCGGCGGTGACGATGTTCAACGTGTGCAGATGCGCGTATTCGACCTCGACGACGAGCTCGAATTTGCCAAATTCGTCGTCGGCGACTCACGTCAGATACCCGTCTACGGCAGCGACGAAACCGTGACCTACGACCCGATGAAACGTACCGGCCTCGCCGTCTCAAAACTCGGCGCGTCCAAGGCCATCTCAATCGGCGCCTATGTCTATGCCCTGTCCCAGATTGACAAAAACGCCTGACAACTCGTTTCCATGACCATAATGACACCCCGGCTCAATCTTTTAAGCCGGGGTGTCGATTTTAACGCACCTGACTCACAGTCCTTACACTATAGCAGCTCGTCTTGTTATAATTGCTGTAAATCCAGCTTTCATATTCCCCCACACTTATGACGACAGCCAAGGCATATTCCACATGCTCCTTACCGTGAAACCTCAGATAAGGCTACGGTGACGTTTATCGATTGCAAGATTCACTATGCCTGACAATTAATTACCTTAGCATCGCCCGTGAGGTGCGGCCATGCGGTTAACAAATTTTGGCGAACGGGAACTTAATACCATATTTATGCTTCACGAATAGCTCCAAAGGTTGTCAAAATGGCCAAAAAGTATTAATTTTGCAAAAATAAGTTGAACGTCATCACTTCGATACATATCCGGTAATTTTGTTATGAAAATCAATCGTCTTCTTGTCTCGCTGGTCGTTGCGGCATTTACAGTCACAACAGCCTTGTCACAGTCGCTGCTCAATTCCCCGGGGACAAAATCGGTCTTATACCACTATATCCCCCCAACTGACACGATAGTGACCGACAGCATCCCTGCTGAAAACAAAATCGAACGCGTGGCATCCATTTTAAAGACGCGTCCCACCTTGCAGGAACTTCTTGCCGAGGATGAGGAATATGAAAATGAAACCGATGACATAATGTTTATTGCCGATGACACGATGACACATTATGTCACCCGGCCTCACGCCCCGCTGCATTCGTGGCTGTTCCGTCCTGTGGTCTTCGACAACCACAAATTGCTTGACCCGATTCCGCTGGCTCCGACTACCTACTCGGAACTGCCGGTCGAAACCGACGCTTTCTACTGGATTGAAGATGACGAATTCAACCACAATCTCATCATCCACGCCCGCCAGAGCTTCTTTGTCAACCATCCCGACCTCGTAATCTATGACGAGGACAAGCTCCCGGAGCCTCCAAAAAAATTCGTCGCCACAATCGATCCCGAGACTGCCAAAATCACCATTTCAGAGGAAAAGACGGTGTTGAACCTGAAAGACGACATGACACTGAATGTTGAAAAACGTCACTGGCTGAAAAAATTCAACGGCGACATCCAATTCTCGCAGGCATTTGTGTCACCCAACTGGTATCAGGGCGGTAACAACAACCTTAACATGATTATTAACGCTTACTACAACGTCAAGCTTAATCCCAAGTTCCATCCGAGATGGCTGTTTGAAACCACCGTCCAGTACAAACTCGGCTTGAACAGCGCGCCTGACGACAGCCTGCGCAATTACAGCATTTCAGAAGACTTGTTTCAGGCCAATCTTGTCGCCGGTTTCCGCGCGACCAAAGGATGGTATTACTCGGCCAACGTGTCGTTCAAGACTCAGTTTCTGAACAACTATCAGACTAACTCGCGCGACCTTAAAGCCTCGTTTCTATCCCCGGGCGAGCTGAATGTCGGCCTCGGTATGACCTACAATTACGCCAACCCCAAAAAGACATTTACATTTGACGCGTCAATCTCCCCGCTGTCATGGAACATGAAGACCTGCATCAACCGCCGCATGAACGAGACCGCTTTCGGCATCAAGGAGGGACGCAAGACCGTGATGGAATATGGTTCCAGCAGCGAGTGCAAGCTATTCTGGCAGATCAGCCACAACATCTCCTATCGCTCGCGTCTGTCTGTCTTCACTGACTATGACTATCTCCAAGGCGACTGGGAAAACACTCTGTCGTTCAATATCAACAGATTCCTTTCGACCCAGATTTATGCCCATCTCCGCTACGATTCAACCTCGCCCTACCGCGATGGTTCAAGCTGGCACAAATGGCAACTGAAAGAGATTCTGTCGTTTGGTTTCAGTTACCGTTTCAGCTCTATCTGATAAGTGAAAAAGTTTCTGCTCGCCATCTCTCTGCTTGCATCGGCCGGACTTATTTCGGCCAAGACTGCCACTATCGACATTCCGCGCCATTCCGAAGTCCTTCCGGGATATACCCCCGAAGTTGTGGAAGAAAGGCTTGCGGCCAGTCCGCTGCACGCTGTAGAAGGATTATGGCGTTTCCCGGGCGAAGGGAGCATACTGGCCATTGAACGTCCCGCGACGCGCCGACCGCTCGGAGAACGGCAGGATATTTACCTCATGGTTGCCGTCGCGCCGGTTGACCGTGCCGTTAGACCCGGGACCGTAATGGGAGTTCTCGCCGCAACAGCCAAGAAAGATGTCTACGACTGCCGCTTATATACGTCATCCACCGATGACGGGCGGTTGCTAACTTCGCCAAAAAAATTCCTGTTGCAGCTTGCCGATGACAACCGCATCGTGTTCAAACCATACGGCAAGAAGCTCAAAATCAGATGGTGGAAACTGTTTCCCTATATGTTCCGGCGCGTTTTCACACAGGAAGGAACCATCCCCGACGACCTCGACGGCTGTGTCAGGGTGTTTCCCGAGCCACTGCCACCGATTGAACCACGTTATCTATGAAAACGTTACTGCTTGTGATGATTTTTGCAATCGCGGCAAGCGCTGCCGCATTGCCCGACAAGACCACGCGCACCGGATTGAGACCTGTTCAGGAATCCGCCCCACCGCCGATATGGGACACTGTCGCCGTTTCGTCTGACTCGGTTATAGATATAATCGGTTATGACAAACCCCTGCGGTCGCGCAAAGAGTCACTGTTCATCACCAACCGATCAGACCGTCATCTCGAAAAAGCAGAACTGTTCCTGAACTATCGCGACATGGAAGGACGGCAACTGCACCAAGTGACACGATGGGTTGACTGCGACATCCCGTCAGGCGAGACACGACAGGTCACATTCCCGTCATGGGACACCCAGCAGTCATTTTACTACCATCTCTCCCGGCCGCCACGCACCGGCTCGGTAACACCGTTTGATGTCACTTGCCGCCCATTGCGCATAATTTTATCAATCCCCTAATAACTTCAATTATGACTGAATTTCTCGCCCAATACCATCTTCTCGGCCTCGTTATAGGAATCTGCACGTTTCTCATAATAGGTCTGTTTCATCCCGTCGTGATAAAGTGTGAATACTACTTCGGCACCAAGTGCTGGTGGTGGTTTCTCGTCCTCGGTATCGCCGGAGTGGCCGCATCGTTCCTCGTGAGCGACGTACTATGGTCCTCACTGCTCGGCGTATTCTCTTTCTCGTCATTTTGGACAATCAAAGAGATTTTCGAACAGAAGGAGAGAGTGGAAAAAGGATGGTTCCCGGCCAATCCCCATAGAAAAGATTAAGAGGGCGTTTCATAACAAATGTTAATCCAAAGTGGTAGCATCTTTCAGTTAACTCGTTATTACACAGAGGGAGCATAGCTGTA
>DLAR01000017.1 GCA_002494015.1 Porphyromonadaceae bacterium UBA7042
ATCCGGTCACACAGCTACAGCTATGCTTCCCCGAATCATGACGAAATCCGACGCGTGAAAACGGGCTTTGGATTCACATTTGTTATGAAAGACCCTCTTAATGCCGGTAGGCAGCTGATTCGGACCAGCCGCCTCCGAGTGATTTGTAGAGGGTGATGAGGGCAAGGTATTCGTCGCGCAGGGCGTTGCTCACGCCTATCTGTGCGTCAAAGTAGCGCCGCTGCGCGTCAAGAACGTCGATGTAGTTGAGCGTCCCGGCGCGATACTGGATGTCGGCCAGTTCCACATATTTCCCCGCTGCATCGCGCAGGTCGATTTTCAGAGCCGTGGCCTCGTGGGCGCTGCGATAGGTCGTAATCGCATTGCTGACCTCGGTGAAAGCCTGAAGTACGGTCTGCTCATAGGTGTAGCGGGCCTGCTCGTAGGCCGCTATCGATGCCTTGTATTTTTTCTTTTTGCGTCCGAAGTCGAGGACTGTCCCGGTAATGGTTCCGATGGCGTAGGTGAACGGTGATTTGAAAAATGTCGGTAGTTCGTCGTTCTCCCATCCTGCCGTAAAGCCGATGCGCAGATTGGGAAATCGGTTGGCATAGGAGAGGCCGACGTTGCTCATCGCCGATGCGAGTCGTTGCTCGGCGGCGCGGAGGTCGGGACGGCGTTCAAGCAGTTGTGACGGCACGCCGACGGGGAGCGACTCGGGGAGGGTGACGTTGAGCAGCAGCTTTCCGCGTTCGAGGTATTCGCGCGGATATTCCCCCATCAGCAGCGTGATGGCGTTTCGCGCGACGGTGATCTGCCGTTCAAGGTTGGGGACGAGTGATGCTGTCGACGAATATTCCACCTTGGCCTGCTGGTAGACGGTCTCGGATGTCAGTCCCCCCTCGAAACGGATGCGGGCCTGCTCGAGAGATTCACTGCGTGTGACGAGTGTCTGTCTGACGATTGCAAGCTCGTTGTCGAGTGCGAGAAGGCGGAAATAGGCTCCGGCGACTTCGGCGATGAGTGTCATCCTCATGGCGCGCAGATCTTCGACCGACGCGAGATAGTTGGCAGCGCTCTGCCTCCGTGCCCATGTCATTGCTCCCCACAGGTTTATTTCCCAGTTGAGCGAGAATTTGAGGTCATATTCCGGATCCTTGTCCACCCCGTGGCCCCCGTAATTGTTGGTTTCGTTGCTGGCGCCGACGAGGCCGCCGATGTCAGGTAGCATGTTGACTTTCTCGATGCCGTACATCTGCCTCAGCTCCTCGACGCGCTCAGCAGCCTTCAGGATGTCGCGGTTGTTTTCAAGGGTGTGGCTGATGATGTGGTAGAGGGTCGAGTCAGCATAAAACCTCCACCAGTCCATGTCGGCGATGGTGACAGAGTCGGCGGGTTCTCCCGGCTGGTAGGCCGACGGCATGTCCACATCCGGCGTGGCAAGGTTGCGCGTTCCCGAGCATGCGGTCAGCAGCAGGATGGCTGATATTGTAGCAAAAATATGTCTCATTTTTTCTTTCCGGTCAGTTTTTCAATCATTACAAAAAAGAATGGTACGAAGATAATGCCTACGGTGATGGCTACGAGCATTCCGAAGAAAACACCGGTGCCGATGTCGCGTCGTGCCGCCGAGCCGGGTCCCGACGCGATTAGTAGCGGAAGGAGTCCGAGCATGAATGCAAGCGAGGTCATCACGATGGGGCGGAATCGCAGACGGGCGGCAGTCAGCGCGGCATGAACAGCGTCGACACCCTTGTCGACCTCCTCTTTGGCAAACTCGACTATGAGGATGGCGTTTTTAGCCACGAGTCCCACGAGCATCACGAGCCCTATCTGGAAATAAATGTTGTTTTCAAGTCCGCACAGCCATATTCCGAGATATGCGCCCACTCCCGCTACCGGCAGCGACAGGATGACGGCCAAGGGAACGGTCCAGCTTTCATACTGGGCTGCGAGGAACAGGAACACAAAGAGAAACGCAAGTCCGAGGACCATGGCGGTGTTGCCGGTTTCGTGTTTCTGCTGATAGGAGAGACCGCTCCATTCTACGCCGATGTTTTCGGGGAGGCGTGTCCTCACGATTTCTTCAAGCTGGTCCATCGCCTGTCCGGTACTGTAGCCGTGGGCGGCCTCGCCTGATACCGTGGCGGCGTTAAACATGTTGAACCGCGAGATAGTGCCGGGCCCGGTGGTGTAGCGCGAAGTGCCGAGGGCCGAAATCGGAATCATCGTGTTTCCCGCCCCGCGCACGAAGAACAAGTTGAGGTTGTCGCGACTGGATCGGTAGGGGGCCTCGGCCTGAATATAGACACGGTAGATGCGGTTGAACATGTTGAAGTCGTTGACATAAATCGACCCGGTAAAAGCTTTCATGGTCGAAAAAATGTCGCTGACGGGGATGCCTTGCATTTTGGCCCGGTCGCGGTCTACGTCAAAATAGAGTTGCGGGATGTCGGCCTGCATCGATGTTGACAGTCCGGCTACGGCGGGTGCTGACGCTGCATATTTTTTCAGCGTGTCGACAGCCTGCTGAAGGTCGGTGTAAGTCGCGTCGCCGCGGGCTTCGAGAACCATCTCAAACCCGCCCGAGGTTCCCAGTCCCGGGATAATCGACGGGGTGAAGATATAGACGTTGCTCTCGGGGTAGGTGGCGAGATGGGCGCGCACACGGTCGCGTATCTCGTTGATGTCCTGTGTCTCGCGCTTGTCCCACGGTTTGAGGATGACGGTCAGTTGCGCGTGGGCCGGATTGGTGCCCACTCGCGGCGACGAGCCGGTGACGTTCAGCACATATTCCACGTCGGGGTCTTCGGTCAGGTAAGTCATGGCGCGTTCCGTCACCTCGCGGCTGCGCTCGATGGTGGCACCTTCGGGAAGTTCGAGTTCGACGGTGAAATATCCTTGGTCTTCCTGTGACATGAAGCTGCGCGGCATCAGAGAGTTCATCATCCAGATAAAGACGAGGGCCAGTCCGAAGGCGGCATACATGCGGCGCGGATGGGAGACGGCGCGTTGTATCGAGCGACCGTAGAAACGGTTGCCGCGTCCGAGCCACATGTTGATGAGGCGGAACACACGGGCTTTCTTGCGCCCCGAGGCGGGTTTCAGAATCTTGGCACACATCACCGGCGACAGTGTCAGCGCGACGATGGTGGAGATGATGACCGACACGGCAATCGTAATCGTGAACTGCCTGTAAAGCTGGCCTGTAATGCCCGGCAGGAAACTCACCGGGACAAAGACGGCACACAACACGAGTGACATTGCAATCAGCGCGCTCCCGAGGTTGCTCATGGCGCGTGCGGTGGCCTCGTAGGGCGACACATGCTCGGTGTTCATGATGCGGTCCACGTTCTCGACCACGACGATGGCGTCATCGACCACGATGCCGATGGCGAGGATGAGGCCCAAGAGGGTAAGCATGTTGAGCGAGAACCCGAAAATGAGCATGATGCCGAATGTCCCGACAAGCGAAATCGGCACGGCGATTACCGGAATCAGTGTCGACCGCCAGTTTTGCAGAGACAGGAACACGACGAGGATGACGAGCACGAGTGCTTCGAAGAAGGTGCGGTAGACATGGTGGATTGACTCCGAGATATATGTCGTCATGTCAAACGGGATGTCGTAGGAGATTCCTTCGGGAAAATTCTTGGAAATCGTCTCCATCTCTTTCTTGACAGCCTCGGCTACCTCCATCGCGTTGGAGCCCGGGAGCATGTTGATGTTGAGCACGGCGGCGTTCCCGCCGTTGATGCCGCTCTCGGTAGAGTAGCTCGACGCTTCGAGCGACACCCGCGCCACATCTTTCAGCCTGATGAGCGACCCGTTGGCGCCCGCGCGTATCACGATGTCCTCAAACTCGGCTACCGACGACAACCGGCCTCGCGCGATGATAGGCATGGTGATGTCGATGTCGGTTGCCGGAGCCTGTCCCAGCGCGCCGGCCGCGCTCTCGCGGTTTTGGTCTTTCAGCGCGTCCTGAATGTCCTTGACGGTCAGTCCGAGGTCGGCGAGCTTGTCGGGGGCGACCCATATCTGCATTGCATAGTATCGGCCTCCGACGTTGCTGATGCTTCCCACTCCCGGGATGCGCCGCAGGGGGTCGAGGATGTTGAGAGTGGTGTAGTTGCTCAGATATATTTCGTCAAATTTCGGGTCGTCAGACTGGATGGTTATCGTCATCAGGCGGCTTGCTGTCTCCTTTGATACCGAGATGCCGTTTTGCACCACTTCGGCAGGGAGGCGTGCCTCGGCTTTCTTGACGCGGTTCTGAATGTCGACAGCGGCAAGTTCGGGGTCGGTGTCGATGTCAAATGTCACGAGGGCAGTGAATCCTCCCGAGTTGGAACTTGACGATGACATGTAAATCATTCCCGGCGTGCCGTTCAGTTCCTGCTCGATGGGGGTGGCGACAGCCTGTGTGACCGTCTGCGCGTCGGCCCCGGGATAGGAGGCGGTGATTTTTACCACCGGCGGCACAATCTGCGGGTACTGGTCGACAGGCAGCAGGGTCAGGCCGATTACCCCGACAATGAAAATCACAATCGAGATTACGATCGAGAATACCGGGTGTTCAAGGAAAAAGTTGCGTTTCATCGGCTCACTCCTCCTTTCCGGCTGTTTTGTCATCGGGTTTTACAGCGGCTACGGGGTTGACCTTCATTCCGTGGGTCAGCTTGTGGTATCCCTCTACCACAATTAGCTCTCCTTTGGCAAGTCCGCGTTCCACGATGGTGGAATTGCCTATCTCGGGCCCGGTTTCGATGAATCGTTTCTCGACGATGCTGTCGGGACGCACGACATAGATATATGTTCCTCCTTTCTCGATTACAAGGGCTTTGTCAGGCACCTCGACGGCCTGTTCCCTCACGTCGAGCAGCACCTTGACCTTGGTGAACTCGCCCGGGAGCAGCGCGTGGTCGGGGTTGGGCATCTCGGCACGCACCGAGAATGTTCCTGTCTTGGAGTCGACCTGAGGGTCGGCGAAATCCACAAGTCCGCGGTGGGGGTAGACTGACCCGTCGGCAAGCGTGATGGTGACGTAGGCGTTGGTCTTGTGGGTCGAGTCCTGCCCGCCGAGGTTCACGTTGCGGTCTTTGCTGCGCAGATAGTCGAGCGCGGTCATGGAGAAATCAACTCTGACGGTGTCGCTCTTTACAACGGTGGCAAGGAGCGATTTCCCCCCCGAGGGGCCGACGAGTGTCCCGATGTCGGCCGAGCGTTCCGATATATATCCCGAGATGGGGGAAGTCACGCGGGTATAGCCAAGCGTCAGCTGCGCCTGTGTCAGGTCTGCCTCACACACGACGACTTCGGCTTTGGCTGTCTCGTAGGCAGCTGTCGCGTTGTCGAGGTCGAGCTGTGATGCCGCGTTCTGCTCATAGAGTGGCTTGATGCGGGCAAGGTCGCGCTCGGCTTTCAGGGCTTGGGCGCGGGCCTTGTTCAGTTGGGCGCGGGCCTTGTCGACGTGCGCTTTATAGAGTTTCGGGTCGATTACAAAGAGCGTCTGTCCCTTCTCGATATAGGAACCCTCCTTGAAAAGCATGCTTTCAAGATACCCCTCGACGCGGGCGCGTACCTCGACAAACTGCTGGGCGCGGATGCGCCCCACATATTCGCCGTAGATGTTGACATTCTCAGTCTCTACCGCCTCCACCTCGACAGTCGGCAGAACCGCCGACTGAGGCTTGGGGCGCAGGATAAAATAAAGGGCGGTCGCCGCGACTGCGATGGCGGCTACAACTATTATCCATGTCTTTTTGCTGTGGGGAGTCTTGCTCTTGATAGTGCTGTATGTACCTGACACTTTGGCTCCTAAAGACTTGCTGTAATGCCTGACATTCATGACTTGATGTTATTGCGTGATGAAATTGAACCTATGAATATAAAATGACAACGCCAGCGCGCTATAAATTGTTTTGCAAAGGTACAATATATCAGCAACTTCTCAAAGCAAGTGTAAATCAACGGCATGAATCTGACAACAGACAGCCGCCCCTCCGCGTTGCGGGTCAGTCATCAAGTTTCCACATATTTTTGGTCCTCCACCGGTTGTCCTTGACCCATCTGTCAAGGGACTCTTGGTCGGCCCACAGCCATCCGACTCCGCGCATTGATCCGGGTACCGACGGGCGGGTCTTCGCTTTGGAAAAATGCACGATATGGCTTCCAAGACTGTCGGCCGGAATGTCGAGGGCGATGAGCGTGTCGCGGTTCACAATCTTGAAATTGTAGCGGTGAAAGTCATACTGTCCGTAGTTGGTTCCCGACCAGTCGTAGACCTCACACACGATGGTGTCCCCCTTGACAGTAGTGAGACCATAGTCGAGATTGATGCATTTTCCCCGTTCAACCGAGGCATACTTATTCGGTTTGGAGTGAGAAGAGAAAAACAAGGGTATAAGTATAGACACTCCGGGAAACCCGACACCGAGACTAAAGACTGAGGATCCGCCGAGGTCGCTTGTCTCGCCCACTTTGTAAGTCCCCACGGCTACATCGTTATATTTGTTGAAATACAGTATAGAAAATTCTTGGCAGGTGCCGGCGGCATTGGTATAATAGCCGTCGGTCCTGACATAATCGGCGATGCTCCACCCGTCGTTGGGGTACAGAATCGTACATTCGCTCGGGTCAAAGTTCATCGGGTTCACCTTGGCAGTGTGACATCCCGTCACCGCCGTCAACCCCGCCGCCACAATTGCATAAAGCAGTCTTTTCATAAAATTATAAAGTTCAAATGTGTTCCAAAATCATGTCAGTTCTGCCACGGGCAGTCCAGTCGGAATCCCAGATAAAATCCATGTTGCCACTTCCGGTTAAACCGTCGGTTTACAGGGTCAAATTGCCGGTAAGTGTCAAGATTGGAAAAAGTATAGCCGACTTCCATCAACCTCATGAATATGATGCCCGCCTTAATCCTGAACGATACCGGAGAAGTGCGGTAAGGATGGCATATTCCTCGGTTTCCTATCTCGGGCGCACAGGCTCGGAACGGGGGATGAAGTATCATCCCGATTTCAGCCGTCGGCGCGATGAAATAGTTCTTGAACTCAAGTCCGTAGTCGCTCCAAAGAGTGATTGTCGGCGCGATAAAAGGCATCAACGCTTTCATTCTGCTCCCGTTGTCTCGGTCATATAAATAATAAATCGCACCTGCAGAACCACCGACTCCCACCCACTGGTTGAGAGCATAGAACGCCTTGACTCCTATCACCTCGGTAAGGCTGTCATTGTTGCCTATATAACATGAAAAATTGAAAGCCAAGGTGAATGTACGCTTATAATTTTCAAGACGGGGATCCCGGAGACGGTAAAAAGGTCTCTTATACTCCTGATACCCCTCCTCTCGTATGACAACCCTATTCTCATCGCCGACGGAATCCTGCGCCACGTCGCTCTCCGCCTCCCGGGCCGATACCGCCGTGGTTAGCAATAAAGATATCCATATAATAAGCAACTTATTAGTCATTGTTATTTTCGCCGGTTGTCAAATTTTAGAGGTCATATCTGATTCCCACATAAATACCGTGTTGTAGTTTCCTGTGAAAACGTCCGGTTACCGGGTCATATTGCCGGTAGGTATCGAGTGAACTCAGGCAATACCCTATCTGTATAGGGAACAGAATGGGTAATGTCATCAACATCACGCCCGCTTTCATCATAAATGATACCGGTATAGTCCTGTAGGGATGGCATATCTGTGAATTGCCGATTTCCGGAGCAAGGGCGGTGAAGGGGACATGGAGTATCACTCCCACTTCGGCGGTCGGGGTAACCATTATCCAGCTGTTTTGCAGTGCATAATCAGTCCAAAACGCAACCGACGGAGCGATGTAGGGCATAACCTTATTTTTGTGCTTTGTGCAGTAATCATAGTCAAAACGATAATTTACAATTCCTGCCGAGCCTCCGATGCCGACCCAGTTGTTGAGCGGATGGAAATAAGACCCGCCAATCATTATCGTAACGCTGTCCCGGTTTCCAAAAAGAAAAGTCCCGCTCAAGCTCGCCGTAAACCGCCGTTTTTCATCGGGTATTCTCCATCGATACTTTTCCGAAATCGCACCCTCAGCCACGGAGTCAACCATCATGTCGATCTCCGCCTCCCGGGCGGATACCGCCGTGGTTAGCAATAAAAATATCCATATAATAATCGCCCGCAGCATAATGAATTATTCGTTTTTCGCAAAGATAGTGAAACTTTTTAGATAATAGCAATAGTTTGTAAAAAAACTGAGCGTGATTGTAATTTTCTTGAAAATCTGTAGAAATTGCGCAGATTTGTAATTCCGTGATGGCAATCCGCAAGGATTGCTATCTTGAATAGGGGGTGAAACACTGCGGCATCGCCGCCGGTAGCGCGGTGTAGCCGCGCCTTAGCGTGGGTTTCGTCGTTTCCTATGAGGTATCGGCTACAACGTAGTCGGTCATTCCCCGTCAATCCCGGCAGCCATGCAGCCGTAAAATCATATATTAGCCCTATAGCATATCCCAATGCCACTAACTTAACGCTATAGTCAGCGGCAGAGCCGCCGATTAC
>DLAR01000079.1 GCA_002494015.1 Porphyromonadaceae bacterium UBA7042
CGCCCGCAAGGCCGCCGAGACACGCCGCAAGAAAAAGCAGGCTGCCGAAACACAACAGCAGCAGTCGCCCGAGCCGCAACCCGAACCGACCCCAAAAGAGCAACCCGCCCCGCCGGTCAGAGAGGAACGACCCGTCGCGCCGGTCATCCCCGACCCGCTACCCGCCGAAATCACCTCGCCCCCGCCGTCGCGTCACCGATCCCGCGCCATCCGCTGCCCCGGCATTGAGCACTTCTCAGGCAGCACAGTATAATCATTTCCCCTTCAGGGCGAAATAACGCCACAGCGGGGCAGCCATGAGTGACTGTTTCATCTCGTCGCGCAACAAGAGGTCGTAGAGTTCCTGCTCGGTCAGCAGCTTAACGGCAATATCCTCGGTGCGGTCAAGCTGCTGGGCGTGGCGCAGTTCCACACCGTCGGCAAGATAACAGTAGGTCAGATTGTTGGTCACGCTCGGATTGCCCGAAATCACCATCTGAAGCGACCATTCGCCACCTTCGTATCCCGTTTCCTCGGCCAGCTCGCGTTTTGCGCCCTCAAGCGGGTCTTCGCCATCCTCGACGACACCGGCACACAGCTCGATGAAGATGTCATCCAGTCCGTGACGGTACTGCTCGACCATGACAAAGCGGCCGTCGACTGTGCGGGCAATCACATTGACCCAAGTGGGATATTCAAGTATATAGAACTCATCGTTGACAACACCGTTGGGCAGCATGACACGGTCACGGCGCGCTGTCAGCCACGGGCGGTTGAAAACATACTCGCTATCAATGGTTTTCCATTTTTCCATAATCGTCGATAAAAAAGATAGATAATAGTTAAACGGAAATATCCGCGTCGCTATTATCTATCAGGTAAAAGTTTAAAGTCCAAGGTTTAGGCTCAAGGTCAAACCTTATTTAAACCGCTCAAAATACAGGCGAAATCACAAACCCGTAGCTGTAACTGTCGGCTGTCAGACGGTAGGGATGGTGAGGCTGCGCGCCCCAGCTGTTGTCGCCGCCCACACCGCGCTGCGCAAGGTCAACCTGAAGGTAGACGCGGTTGCGGTCAGGGTGAACGTCGCTACTGTGACGCTGGTCGATTTTCTCGCCCGAGTCAAGGTCGTCCACAGGCACGTCAAGCGCGCTGACACTGAGCGGCTGGAGACCCGACACACGGATGCCTTGACCGGCTGCGTCGGTCAGGGTGAGCCAGCGCACGTCGGTCTTGTTGCCGTTCTCCTGCGGGCGGATGTAGGACACATACTGGTCACGGACCTTTGACTTGTAGATTCCCATAAAGGCAGCCGTGTTGCGGTCGCTGTAGTTCTCGACCGGACCGCGGCCATACCACTCGAAATTGTCATATTTCTTGTCAAGCGTCATGCTCATGCCGAATCGCATCATCTCGGGGAGCTTGCGGTCACCGGCTTTCCAGTCGGCGTTGACCTGCAGAGAGCCGCCGGCCCAAGCGGTATAGACAACCGTGTAATCGGTACCCACGTCGGCAAGGTCATAGACCACCGTGACGACAGCCTTGTCACCTTTTTCCTCGACATTGAACGACTTGACCGTCTTGTTCTGACCGGCATAACGCCAGATGTTGCTGCGGATGTGCATTCCCGCGCCACGGTCGTTGTCGGTCGGTCCGCGCCAGAACGAGGGAGTGGGGCCACCCTCAATCAGGCGGTTGTTACCCACATAGTAACCCTGAAGCTCGCCGCTGTTGCGGTTGATGACGATGCGCACGTCGTTGGCGCAGTCAATCGTGCACATATCGCGGCTTTTGCGGTCTTTGCCATCAGTCACATGCATGGCGATGCGCACCATAGCGGGATTGAGTTCAAATGTCCCGGTACCCTCCTGAACCTTGAACTGCTCGCAGGCGACCTCGTGACCGGCGGGAACGACGTCGGTAGCATTTTTGGTGTAGGCATATACCGAAAGGTAGTATTCGTCATCGGGCTGGAGTGCCGGGAGGGCAATCTTGACATCCTTGCTCTTTTCGGGAGCGAGGTTAAGGTCAAAAGCTCCCTCGGCCACAGGAGCGCCGTTGCACAGGAGCTGCCACTTGAAATTATAAGCACTGAGGTTGGTGTAATGGAAGTTGTTGACAACCTTGATGATACCCGCTTTCAAGTCTACAGCCTTGAAAAGGATGTCCTGATACACCTTCTTGACCTCGGTCAGGCCGGGATGCGGAGTGCGGTCGGGGTTGACGAGGCCGTTGATGCAGAAATTGCCGTCGTTGGTATAGTTCCACGCGCCGAAATCGCCGCCGTAGGCCCAGTAAGGCTCGCCGTTCTCATCCTTGGTGAGCAGACCTTGGTCGACCCAGTCCCAGATGAAACCGCCCTGCATGTGGGGATGTCCCTCCATGATGTCAAAATATTCTTGGAAATTGCCCGACGAGTTGCCCATAGCGTGGGCATACTCGCACATTATGTAAGGCTTGGTGACACCCTCGCGCGATGCATATTCCTTCATGTATCCGATCGAGGGGTACATGGGGCAGATAATGTCGGTGTTGTCGTGATCCTCATAGGCTTGTTCATACTGAACCGGGCGCGTGTTATCGCGGTTCTTTATCCAGTTGTAGGCATCCACAAAGTTGGGGCCGTTGCCGCTCTCGTTGCCGAGGCTCCAAGTGATTACACAGGGGTGGTTCTTGTCACGCTCCACAAGCAGATACTGACGGTCGAGAATCGGGGCGTTCCACTCGGGGCGCGAGCACGGATGCTCCTGATCGGGGCCCGGTTCGCGCCACCCGACTCCGTAGCCGTGGATTTCCACGTTGGCCTCGTCGACGACATAGAGGCCATACTCGTCACAGAGGTCATACCACAGCGGGGACTGAGGGTAGTGGCTCATGCGCACGGCGTTGATATTGTGCTGTTTCATCGTGGCGATGTCCTTCATCATCAGGTCGCGGTCAACCACATGGCCCTTGACGGCGTCATGCTCGTGAACGTCGGTGCCGTGAACCATGATACGCTTGCCGTTGACAAGCAGTTGCGCGTCGCGGATTTCGACCTTGCGCATACCCACGCGCGCCGATGTCGATTCGAGTCCCTTTCCGGCCTTGTCTTTAAGAGTCAGCACGAGGGTGTAGAGATAGGGTGTCTCGGTGCTCCACAACCGGGCGTTTTTCACGTCGAGGCGCGGCAGCGTGACCTTGCTGATGCCCGGGGCGATGTCGAGACGCTTGCTCTTGGAAGCCACTTTCCTGCCGTCGGCATCGAAAAGCGCGGCATCGACGGTGACAGCCTCGTCCGACCCGAAGTTGTTGAGGTCGACATCCACATTCAGCACGCCGTTCTTATACTTGCCGTCAAGGTCGGGACGGGCGAAAAAGTCCTGTATCCTCACACCGCCGTCGGTCGAATACAGATAGACGTTGCGGTCAAGGCCCGAAAGCCGCCAGAAGTCCTGATCTTCGAGATAGGAACCGTCGGTCCAGCGGTAAGCCTCCACGGCAATCTCGTTTTTGCCCGGCTTGACATACTTGGTGATGTCCCATTCGGCGGGATTCTTGGTGCTCTGCGCATAACCCACCTTCTCGCCGTTGACCCACACATACATACCGGCGGTCGCGCCGTCAAAGTGGACATATATGCGGCGGCCGTCCCACGATTGCGGGATGTCAAACGAGCGTTTGTAGCTCCCGACGGGATTGTCCTCGTGGGGAATATAAGGCTGGTTGCGGGGGAAGGGGTAGACCGTGTTGGTATAGATGGGGACACCGTAACCCTCCATCTCCCAGTTGCTCGGGACGGTAATTTCGTTCCAACCCGAGAGGTCATAGCCGTTTTTGTAGAAATCGGCGGGACGGTCAGCAGGCTTGGCGACCCACTTGAACTTCCATTTGCCGTTAAGGTCGATGACATAGGGCGACGCGGCATGGTTGCCTTTCAGCGCGTCGGCAGCCGACGGATAAGGATAGGCCGTGGCGCGGGGATACTCGCGGTTGACGGCGAAAACACCGGGATTTTCCCAGTCGGGAGTGGCCGCGACGGCACATCCCGCAGCCGAGAGACCGATAAGCGAAATGATGAATGATTTTTTCATATATTTAAGGTTATAATTCTGCTGTGATAATGTGATTAATACGTTCAAAGATACTACTTACCCCACTAACAATCAAGTTAAAAAAGCCAAAATGCACGATTAGCGACCAAATATGGTCATTTTGTCCCTATCCACAGACAGGCCATGCCGAGAAACACGAGCGCGAGGTCGACAGCCTTGGAGCGCAGGTTTTTCTCGCGGAACAGCATCGCGCCACACATAAACGACACCAGCACACTGCCTCGGCGCACCATCGACACGACCGAAATCATCGCGTCGGGGAAGGTCAGGGCATAGAAATAGACAAAGTCGGCCAATGTCAGGAAAACGCTTATAAACACGATGCTCCACCGCCATTTCATCGCCGCCGACCGCTTGCGCTGCGGCATCCAGACTATCAGCAGCACCATCCCCATCATTATGCACTGATAGATGTTGTACCACCCCTGCACGGCCATCTTGTTGATACCCGCGCCTCCTGTCTCGACGGGACTCATCAGGTATTTGTCATAAAGGCCGCTTGCCGCCCCGAGCGCGGCGGCTGCGACGAGAAAATAAATCCACTTGTTGTGGGAAAAGTTGATTCCCTCCTTCTTCCCGCTGCGGCTCATCAGATAAAACGACAGGATGCCGAGCGCGACACCGGCCCACTGCCACGCGTTCAGCTCCTCGCCGAAGATGAGCAGCGCGCCGACAAGCGTCATCAGCGGCCTCGTGGCATTGATGGGTCCGACCGTCGTCAGCGGCAGATTCTTCATGGCGAAATAGCCGAGAATCCACGACGACAGCACGATAACCGCCTTGAGGATGATAAACCGGTGGTCGTCCCACGTCGGCGACGGCACATAGAATGTCGACTCGGCAGGAATGTGGCCTGACCACGACAGCACTATCAGCGGGACGAAAAACAGACTGCAAAACAGCGTGTTGAGAAACAAGATGGGGATGACGGCATTGTCACGCAGCGAATGTTTCTTGCATGCGTCATAAAATCCGAGCAATGCCGCCGACAGAAATGCGAGAGCGATCCACATGGGGGAATTGAGAATGGAGAATTGACAATTGAAAATTGCGGGACGTATATAAACAAGCAATGCATAATTCACAGCCGAAACAGGGTCGACGGCGAATTATGCATTATGACTTATGCACTTGCATAACGCTTGCGCTGGAAGCAATTTACTTCACGCGGCGTTCTTTGATGCGGGCCTTCTTGCCGGTGAGGTTGCGAAGGTAGTACAGCTTGGCGCGACGCACTTTGCCATACTTGTTGACAGTGATTGAGTCGATAAAGGGCGACTCGATGGGGAAGATACGCTCAACACCGATGTTGTCGCTCATCTTGCGCACGGTGAAACGTTTCTTGCTGCCTTCACCCGAGATGCGGATAACCACGCCACGGTACTGCTGGATACGCTCCTTGTTGCCTTCCTTGATGCGGTAAGCCACGGTAATGGTGTCGCCGGGCTGGAAATCGGGATGCTGCTTGCCGGTTGCAAATGCTTCTTCGGCAACTTTAATTAAATCCATTTTGATAATGATTATTAAAATGTTAACAATACTCGCAATATAAACAAGCTGCATGTCTTGCCAGAGATTGCGAAACCGGCTGCAAAGGTAACACTTTTTTCCTTCATCTCAAAACAACAGGCAGTTAAAAATCACCCTATCTATAAATCGCCCTATCTAAGTGATTATGTCTTTCTTCTGAAATCATCCGTCACATCATATCTGCACAAAGATTCCAACGGGGAATAATATGCATTTATCCCATGACCTGCAATTGTTTAATACAAACCAGTTCAAGCGAAAATACCACAAATTCAATATCGTTTACAGCCTGATTCAATTCTTTACAAATAAATTCGGCAAACGAATCGACCGCCAATTCCCAAATGTTGACTTTCACAGACTTATGGCATTAATTTCATAATCCTCCCGCATACACGCTGAACATGGTCAAGGCCGTAAAGCAAAGAGTGACTGTCAATCCCCATCCACTGAAAAAGCTTATGCAGATTCTGATAGGCATTAAGAATATAAGACGTGCTGATTTGCGGCTGTCTCCGAGCAAAGCATATCGGTTCATGATGAGCAATGCGGTTACGCAAAATATTAATTCCGTCCAATTCATTAAACATATAAGAATTATTATACTGAATCTCAGCCGATGAGCGTGGTTTATTTGGGAAAATACGAAGCAGAATCTGTCCAGTCGCCCTGTATTGAGGATTGGCAAACATATATTTCCATATTCCGAACTCCATTTCCGCAAGAAGCTTGTGATGGGAGTATTCTCCATTATGAGACAGGCGATTATAGGCTTTCGCGATAATTCGAGCACTGTCCCTGCAACTTACAATATCGAATATACCTCCTTTAGAGACTGAATCACGCAACCAGTTTTTCCCAAGACGAAACGTAAGCTCTTTATCTATGGCGTTCCTTAATGCGACCTCAAAACAGCTCAATAAAGTAAAGACTTCCTGAGAAAGACTGAGATTCAACCGATATAAAGACATGGCCTTCCGCGTATCATTCTCACAGGCTTCAACATATCTGGTGAGCCTTTCCGGCGATAATACATTTTGAAAATCGGCGAATTTCATTTATTTTATAATCTTTTATGATTCGGAATTTGTTTTAGTTAAAAGAAAGCACTATATTTGCAGTGTTGATTCCCGGTAGCCCCTGACTCGTCAAGCTATCGGGTTTAGTTTTATATTCACAAAGATAATCATTTTATTTGGATTACGCCTACATCTAACATCACATTTAAAACCACAACCGGACGGAAAGATGTCGTCAAACACATGTGACGGGAACCATCTGCGGCGACAGCCGTTAACTTTTTTTAATTTGCGCTGAACTATAGATTTTGTATCTTTGCAACAGATTTCATAGTTTATCGTCCGTCACAGAACCGTTAACGGATTCTATAATTCGGGCGGAAACCTCCTACGGGGACGGCCACGGAAACGGGGCCGCTACGATGTAATAGCCTGATCGGCAAGCAGTGTTTCCGCAGCCGCCATCCCACGAGATGCCGGCAACCGTTTTTGACTCCGGGTCTGTGATTCCCTGCCAGACAGTCATTTGAGGCATTCGTGTTTCAGATTAACATAGTCAAGATAGAATAAAAAGTTATTGCTTTAGACCCCGTTAGAACAACCAATTAACCGACATATCGCAACCGCTCGTCAGGGACTACGCTCCCGATGCATTTGCCGCGTCAGGCAAATGCCACGCTTGGATATTTATCGTTATTTCACGGGTCTTTATTCTATTTCTTCTTGTTGATCGTGCAACTGCCCGTTGCACCGCCTCCCGCCCCCCCACGAAGTGAGACACATAGGCAAAGCAATCAAAGAAGTTTTTGACCGCCAGCCGCGCAGTTGCACGGCCACATGGTTTGCCCGGCAGATTAACTGTCACCGGGCCAATGTCTATGACATCTTCTCGCGTCCATCCATTGACTGCGAGCTGCTTGCCCGCATCTCCACCGCCCTTAACCACAATTTTTTCCACGATCTCGCCGACGACATGCAGCGCGAGACCGACTCTGCCGGCCATCCCCCGCCATCGGGATAGCCGACAAAAGTATCTGATAAAATACGACACTTTGTGTCAGAATACACTACAGCAAGTCTAAAATCATCCTACAGGGTTTCGGCGATTTTTAGACTCCATCTAAGTAACTTTGCAAATAATCATTTTTTTAACTCATAAATCTATTACACAATGGCAAAAAAATCTGCAATTTCTGGAGAATACATTATTACAGTAGAAGACTCAGGCACAGTGCGCGTGTGCAAAATCTATGACAACGTGAAGGCATCTCTCCGCGAGTGCGCCGAAGCCAAAGGTTTTGAATATGACCCCAATTGGACAACACAGCAATTCGGTTCCAAGCTGATTAAGGCATTCGGCGAAGGCAAGGTGGCCGAAATCGGCGAATACACTATCGTAAAGCGTGACTGCGGCTCGATTGAGTCATATCGCACTTATGCCAACACCCTCGGCGCACTCCGCGAAATCGCCGCCCAAGTGGGTTTCACCATCAATGAGAAATCCAACACCCGCCAGAACGGCTCAAAACTCGTCGATTTCATTAACGGAAGCAAGTAAAACAGCAACGACTATATGAACCAGACCGACATTGATAAGATTCACAAGTTGATTTCTGCGCTGAACAGCAGAATCGATGATCTTGAGGCTAAAATCAGCAAGATCGACTCGGCAAGCTCAAAATCAGCTCCGGCAAGAGATGTAGAGGAGATTGTCGCAACAAAGGAGACCTCGTCCTATAATTATTATTATAAAACGAACAAGGGACGTGTCGTTGGGCATACATGGTCGTGGTTCCCTTCTAGGAGCGACTATCTTGCTAAATTAAAAAATGTTCTGATTGAAATCGGAGAGGAAGATCTGCTTAAAGGGACCGACGAGGCTGCTATTATGGAATGTGTGGCACGCCTACGGGCAAAAATGGGTGCCACCACACAATATGGAGTCTTTCTCCCCAACGGCATTACTCTTTGGACAGACGGCAGGCTTTGTAGTGTTTCACCCACCAACAAAAATATTAAATTCTGATGTCTCTGACCCTTGCCGATATAGAGGAACTGCGCAGGATTCGCGACGCGGCGCGCGGTGTGGAGCTGACCGAGACTCCGGCCGACACCGCCGCGGAGCATGGCGACAGCGGTGTTGCCGGGCAGGAAGCCTGCCACGGCAACACCGACCCGGGACTCGCCAAGACACTGCGGGATGACATTCTTGCATTCATCTCGCAGCAGACTGAGCTGATGTTCAACGAGCTTGACTTTCAGATACAGTTAGCGCTGTACCTGAGGTCGTCGGGACATTATGACGATGTCGACGTGGAATATTCGCTCCCCAAGGACATTATGCCCGACTATGACTGGGACAGCAATCTGCGCATTGACCTTGTCGTGAGCCGGGACGGAAAATATTGCCCTGTCGAGCTGAAATATCCCACCTGCAAAGTCACCAAGGCCATCAGCCGTTTCGGCAAGCACATACCCGAGGCAGTCGTGATGAAAAACCAAGGCGCGCAAGACATCGTCCGCTACAACTTCTGGAAAGATGTGCGCCGCATCGAGGTTCTGAACAGCCGGTTTGACACGGTCGAGGGCGGCATAGCGGTAATCATGACCAACGATTCAAGCTACGTCCGCCCCGTCAGGCCCGATTCAAGCTGCGCGCCCGTCTCGACCTCCGAAGGGAATGTTGTGGGTCCCGGAACAGTCGACTGGCAGAACATGCCGACAGTGCGGGAAAATCATCCCCCGTTCACCCTCAACGGCAGCTACACCGCCCGCTGGCATCAGGCTACAATCGACGGAATCGATTTCAACTACATGATAATCGAAATCTGAAATTTTTTTATTTGAAATCTTTTATTTGAAATTTTTATAACATGGCAGTAAAGAAAACCGCGTCGGGAAAAGTAGACCGCCGCACCAAGGAGGGCAAGGAAATTGCCGCCCGCATGGCCAAGGCCCGTGCCGCCCGCGCCGGAGCCGCCAAGAAAACCCAGTCGACGCTCAAGAAGACCAAGAGCGGAAAAGTGGACAAGCGCACCAAAGAGGGCAAAGCCATCTGCGAGCGCATGGCCAAGGCCCGCAAAGCACAGAACTCACTTGCTAACCGTCTAAAACGTCTTTTCCGATGAATACAGCACCCAATACCATCGCCTCGCTGCTCGCCGCATGCATCTGGGCCGACGGCGAATATGCCGAAGTTGAACGCATCACCGCCGAGGAAATCGCCGAGGCTTTTGAAATTCCCGCAAAGGATTTCCACAAGTACATGACTGCCGCAATGGTCGAGGTCCAGAACCTCACCCCCGAGGCTGCCACGACCTACGCCGTCAAACATGCCGCCAAGGTCGACCCCGAGGAAACCGGCGAAGTGTTCCAGTCACTGATGCAGATGATGCTCTGTGACGGCGTCCTGACCGCAGGCGAGGTTTCCAACCTCCTCGCGATGGCCGAGGCTCTCGACATTGACCGCGAGACCGCCATCCTCATGCTCTGCGACATGGTCAAGACCGAGCCCGAGCTGGAAGTGTCATTTGAAGATGACGAAGATTAATCAAGAGTGAAAGGTGAAGGGTGAAAAGTGAAGATAACAGACTTTTCACCCCTCCACCATTCACCATTCACTAAAAAACATGAATAAAGTCAGAGTTTACGGAAAAGCGCAGAACCGCACAGCACTCGGCATCGCACATGCCTACACCGTCATGTATCCCCATGCCACCCTCGCCGACCTGCGCAAGGCGTTCCCCAACAGCATCTGCCCCGACAGCGGCGTGAAGGAACTGTTCCTCCCCTTGGCCGAGGCCGAGACCTTCAACACAAAGATGAGCCTCTATTTCGCCAAACCCGACGAGGTGCTCACCCTCGGCGACGGATCGCAGGTTGCGCTTGCCCAAGTGTGGAGCAAGCCGTCGTTTGAACGCATGGTGGAACAGGGCAAACTCTATGATGTCGAAGTAGCCGAATTTGAAAAAACCGCCCATCCGGGACAACGCGGCGGCTACCGTCTCGAATATCTCAACGGCTACGTCCCCCCGGTGCCCGAGAAGAAAAAGAGCCTTGCGTGGCTGTGGATACTCCTCGGCCTCATCGCCGTCGGCGCAATCATCTTCCTGAGCATGCCCCGAGGGGAAAAAGTAGTGGAAGTGGAAAAAATCGTCGAGAAAGAGGTCATCGTCCGCGACACTGTCTATGTGCAGCAGATTGAGGCCATTGAAAAGGATTTCAACTCGGCACAGTTTGAAAAAGGACAGGCCCAGCTCAACGACGATGCCAAGCTGGCGCTTCACGACTTGGCCAAAGTGCTGAAACAGAACGACGCCCTGCGCCTGCGCATCGAGGGTCACACCTCGGCCGAAGGCGATGCCGCCGTCAATCAGAAACTCTCGGAAGACCGCGCCCGGGCAGCTGTCGACTTCCTCGTGAACAAGGAAGGTATCGACGCGTCCCGCCTTGAGGCCGTTGGCAAAGGCTCGTCGGAACCCATCGACCCCGCCACTCCCGAGGCCAACCGCCGCACCCAATTTGTAATCCTCGATTAACCCTATAACATAATATTATGGCAGAATTAAGAATCGACAGCCGCATGAAGGTAAAGACCCTCAAGGCTAACTTCAAGAAAGCATTCGGCGCAACACTGCGCGTGTACACAACATCAGCCTGCAAGGCCAAGGCCGACGACGATGCGACCCTCGGGCAGCTCATGGGCGGAGCCAAGGGCGGCGAGGCCACTTTCGGCAGCAACCTGCGCGTGGGCAACTTTGAAAAGAAACTCAACGAGATGTATGGCATCGGCGTTCAGGTAGCCAATCCTGCCGACACCAAGCTCAGCGACAACGACATCACCCTCGCCGCAGCCGGCAAGGAATAATTTACCAATCCTTAACCGGGGGGCACATTAAGAAAAACACTCTCTTTAACGTGCCTCCCGGTATTTTTCACCACCAACAACTTCAGAAATGGCACTATCCGAAGCAACAAAACGTAACATCGAAAACCTCAAAGGCATCATCGAGGCACTACAGCGTGACATCGAAGCCTACAACCGCACCATTAAGGCCAACAATGCCCGTCAGGGAAGCAAATCGGCCGGCGAACATGCAAAAAATATGAAAAAAATCGCCCAAGAGAAGATAAAAGACTACCGCGCCAGAATCGCCGCCATGCGCAAAAACGGCTAAAACGGTAGAAAACATGCACCCCGCCGGGGGCCGCCACGCTGACCCCCGTGTGGAAGACACTGGCAACCCAAAACCAATCATTATTTATGAAAATTCCCGGTTTATCATTTTCATGGAAACGCGCCCTCGGCATAACAAAGGTCAAGCAGAAGGTCGCCCGGGCAACCGACATACCCACAACCCGGGGCGGCATAGAACGGAAAGTAGGCAAGATGCTGATTGACGCGGTATTTGGCAAACGAAAGCGCAAACGATAATCCCCCTTTATGGCCACATTCAAGGAAAAAGTAGAAAATTTCAAGCTCCAGCTGGCGCGGGCGCTCGACGACGACCTCCACACACGCCAGTGGCACAACCTTGTCGACTATTTCATCATTGCGATGATTCTCATCAGCACGGCCGAGATTTTCCTGTCGACATTTGACATCGACCCTGCCCTGCGCAAAGCCCTTTTCTGGGTCGACATAGCCGTGCTCGTGTTTTTTACCGTCGAAGTCTCCCTGCGCATCTGGATTGCGCCGATTATCAATCCCGATTACAAGGGCATCAAAGGACGGTTGAAATACTGTTTCTCATTCTACGGGTTCATCGACGTGGTGTCGACCTACCCGTTCTACCTCAGCCTGCTGCTCCCGCTGCCGTTTGGAATCCTGAGGGTGTTCAGGCTGATGCGCGTGGTGCGCCTTTTCCGCATCTCGCGCTACATGAAGTCGTTCAGGCTGCTCAACAACGCCATGCGCGAGAAACGCCGCGAACTGTGGATTTCCTTGCAGTTTCTTGTCATCATCACCATCATCCTCAGCCTGCTGCTGTTTTTCTTTGAACACGAAGCCCAACCCGATGTCTATGACAACGGCATCGTGTCGGTAGCGTGGGCATTCGCTCAATACATCGGCGACCCCGGCAGTTTTGCCGACACCCCGCCGATCACCTTCTGGGGCCACGCCATCGCCTGCATCGTGGGAGTGCTCGGCATCGCCATCGTTGCCGTCCCGGCAGGTATCATCGGAGCCGGATTCACCGAGGCCATCGAGCGTGACCGCCGCGAAGAAGAACTGGCTGCGAACATTGGAAAAATCCACGACGCGTTTGAACGCAAGCTCGACCGTCCCACCGGCTTTCAGGCCGTCCCCACTTTCCGCACCCTTGCCGACCTTCAGGCCCGGCTGGGACTGAAACAGGACGAGATTGTCGAGGTCGCCGAAAATCTCGACGACTGCCGGTTGATAAACCTCTCGTCGACACTCCCGCTCTACGGGCCGCCTGCCGACATTCTCGCGATGGAACACTTCATGATCAACACCGGCTACGGGTGCTGCATCGACCGCGGCTCGGCCGTCACCGTCATCTCCCCGTCGAGCATGATTGATGCCGGAGTCGGCAACTTTGCCTTTTATCTCGCGATGATGGGCGGTTTCAACTACATCAGCCGCGAACTCGGCAAGAAAGCACCTTACAAATCATTCTACGCCTATCCGCCCGGCTCCGACACTCCCGGACTCGCCGAGTATAACGCCGACCTTGAGCGGCTCATGGACCGCCCCGGGGCATGGGGGATAACCATACTCGCGTCCAGCGGCGCACTGGAACCCGTATATGACACCCACATCCATGTGAACCTCGGAGGACCCAAAGGGGATACCGGGCTGCAACACCCGGTGCTTGTCAGCGACATGGAACGCTACCGCCGGTTCTACGACACGCTCTCCGAGGATATGCAGCAGGAATTCGGACTCGCAACCGACCAGCAAAAGTATCACGCCACATCTTCCCCCAACCTTTTCGCCCGGCAGATAAGACTGCGTGACGACGCAAGCAACATTATAATGCGTTTTGACTGGAAATATCTGCTGTGGGACCCCCGCCGACTACTGATTGCCCGGTCAATCTCGCGCATAATCGCCTCCACGCTCACCGACAACCCGGACCTTCCCGA
>DLAR01000102.1 GCA_002494015.1 Porphyromonadaceae bacterium UBA7042
ATCCGGTCACACAGCTACAGCTATGCTTCCCCGAATCATGACGAAATCCGACGCGTGAAAACGGGCTTTGGATTTAACAGTTGTTATGAAACGCCCTCTTAAAGCGACAATCCACCCATTCCATAGCACCGCACCAGCCACCTTGACAAGCAAAATCACATTTTTTAACCTGCCGGTTCATTATTCGCCACTTTTTTGCCACAAAAAAATTAGCTTATTCCACGAAAAAAAGCTAATTTTGCATCGAAACTCATGTTTTAGTGCCACATTTTACGACCCATTGTTTCAACAATATCTTCCTTTATGCGGTTCTATACCTTGGAGAACTCTCTCCAACCAACTAATAAACTAAATTTTAAAACAATATAAATCATCAACAAATAACTTAAAAGCTAATATAACCCGCCGAGAGGCTGAGTCAATTCTAAACTTTTTAACATCTGAGATTAATCAAGTAGAATTTTATGGACAGCAACGAAAAAAAAGTAAAAAGACCTCGTATCGGGGAAAGCCGTCCTGTAAGCGGCGCAGACCCTAATCCCGAAGTGCGCAACGAAGTTTCGCGTCACAATGACTTTAACACCCGTCAGGGAGACGAACAGCAGCAACAGCAAGGAAACGGATATTACTCCAACCGTCCCTATCAGCAAAACCGTCCTTACAACAACAATCGTCAACAAGGCGGCTACAACCGTTACAACAACAATGGCGGTTACCAGCAACGGCAAAACGGCTACAACCGTTACAATAACAACGGTGGCTATCAGGCACGTCAGCAACAACACGTCCCCGCCGACTATTCGCAGAACCCTGCACCCGCTCCCGAGCCCAAGGAAGGAGCCGAAACGACTGCACCCGAAACGACCGGCTACACCCCGGCCAACAATACCGGTGGCTACCAGCCACGCCATCAGCAGGGCGGATACAACAACTACCGTCAAAACGGATATAACAACCGCCAAGGAGGGTATAACAACAACCGTCAGGGAGGGTACAACAACAATAACCGTCAAGGCGGATACAACAACAACCGTCAGGGCGGATATAACAACAATAACCGTCAAGGCGGATACAACAACCGTCAAGGCGGATATAATGCCCAAGGCGGCGGATACAGTAACAACCGTCAGGGAGGGTACAACAACCAAGGCGGATACAACAACCGCCAAGGCGGGTACAATAACAACCATCAGGGCGGATACAACAACAACCGTCAAGGCGGATACAACAACCGCAAACCCTCGCAGCCGCGCCAGAACCAATTCGGGATGCCCCACGGCGGAAAGAGTTTCACTCCGCGCCCCAAGCGCATCGAGTATGAAATGCCCATACCCGATCCCAACGAGCAAATCCGTCTCAACAAGTATATGGCCAATGCCGGTATCTGCTCGCGCCGCGAAGCCGACGAGTTTATCCAGCAGGGCCTCGTAAAGGTCAATGGT
This sequence comes from Porphyromonadaceae bacterium UBA7042, assembly GCA_002494015.1. GTDB lineage: Bacteria > Bacteroidota > Bacteroidia > Bacteroidales > Muribaculaceae > Duncaniella. The sequence goes on from DLAR01000102.1 coordinate 1,443, forward strand.
CAGGTAGTTACAGAACTCGGCACCAAGATTTCCCACAACGACACCATCGAGTATGATGACAAAGTGGTGACACTGGAAAGAAAGTGCTACATCCTTCTCAACAAACCCAAGGACTGCGTCACCACTAGCGATGACCCCAACGGCCGTCTGACAGTCATGGATATTGTCAAGGGTGCCTGTGACGAGCGCATCTACCCCGTCGGACGACTCGACCGCAATACAACAGGCGTCCTCCTGCTCACCAACGACGGTGACCTCGCGTCCAAGCTGACCCATCCCAAGTATGTCAAGAAGAAAATATATCATGTGTGGACTGACAAAGACATCTCTGAGGACGACATGCAGCGCATTGCTGACGGCATCGAGCTTGAAGACGGCCCCATCCACGCCGACGCAATCAGCTATGCCACCGAGACCGACCGCAATCAGGCCGGCATCGAAATCCACTCGGGACGCAACCGCATCGTGCGCCGCATCTTTGAAAGCCTCGGCTACCATGTGACCAAGCTCGACCGCGTTTACTTTGCAGGACTCACTAAGAAAAACCTGCCTCGCGGACGCTGGCGCTACCTCACTCAGGAGGAAGTCAACTTCTTGAAGATGGGATCATTTGAATAAAAAACATCTTTATATAGTGTCGGGTATGTGCGATACGCACTTTCCCGACACTATCTAACAAATAAACCAACCTCACAAATGAAACGAACCAAAGTTAACAGTCTGCTCGATGGGTCCCTTATCGGACAAGAGGTCGAAGCCAAAGGGTGGGTGCGTACCCGCCGAGGCAACAAACACGTTCAATTTGTTGCGCTCAACGACGGCTCGACCATCAAAAACATCCAGATTGTATTTGATATGGCCAAGTTCTCTGACGACGACCTCCGGCCTGTAACCACAGGCTCAAGCATTCGTGTGACCGGCACGCTCGTCGAGTCACAGGGAAAAGGTCAGACTTGTGAAATTCAAGCCGACACTCTCGAAGTCTACGGCACCGCCGACCCCGAGAAGTATCCCTTGCAGAAGAAAGGCCACACTCTCGAATTCCTTCGCGAAATCGCCCACCTTCGTCCCCGCACCAACACTTTCGGCGCAATCCTGCGCGTGCGCAGCACACTGGCATTTGCCGTTCACAAATTTTTCACCGAAAAAGGATTTGTCTACCTCAACACCCCCCTCATCACCGCAAGCGACTGCGAGGGTGCCGGGGCAATGTTTCAGGTGACCACCCTCGACCTTGAAAATCCGCCCCGCAACGAGGAAGGCAAAATCGACTACTCTCAGGATTTCTTTGGAAAAACTACTGCCCTGACCGTGTCAGGACAGCTCGAAGGAGAGCTTGGCGCGACCGCGCTCGGCGAAATATACACTTTCGGCCCCACATTCCGCGCCGAAAACTCCAACACTCCCCGACACTTGGCCGAGTTTTGGATGATCGAGCCTGAAATGGCATTCTATGACATAACCGACAACATGGACCTCGCCGAGGAATTTGTCAAATACTGTATCAAGTATGCCCTTGACCATTCCCGCGACGACATCGAGTTCCTCGCGTCGATGTATGACAAAGAACTTATCGAGCGCCTCAACTTCGTTGTAGACAACGAGTTTGTACGCCTCACCTACACCGAGGGAGTCAAGATTCTTGAAGAATCGGGACGCAAATTTGAATTCCCCGTCCATTGGGGCACCGACCTTCAGAGCGAACACGAACGTTATCTCGTTGAAGAACACTTCAAGAAACCTGTCATCCTGACTGACTATCCCAAGGAAATCAAGGCATTCTACATGAAGCTCAACGACGATGGAAAGACCGTCCGCGCGATGGATGTGCTTTTCCCCCACATCGGCGAAATTATCGGCGGCTCGGAACGCGAGGCATCCTACGACAAACTCGCTGCCCGCATCGAAGAACTCAACATCCCGATGAAAGACATGTGGTGGTATCTCGATACCCGCCGTTTCGGCACCGTGCCGCATTCCGGTTTCGGCCTCGGATTCGAGCGACTCGTCCTCTTTGTGACAGGCATGGCCAACATCCGCGATGTCATCCCATTCCCCCGTTTCCCCAAAAACGCTGAATTCTAACAACCACGTTTACCGATAAAGGAATTGCGCATGAACCGCTTGAATCGGTTCATGCGCAATTCTTTTTTAGTACAATCTGTCACAGTCACACCGCATAGCCGAGCCACGATAAAATCAGCGGGGCCAGCAACGCGGTGAAAAGGCCGTTTAGAGTCAGACCGAGCGACGAAAACGCCCCACACCTCTGACCACGCTCCTCCATCACTGCCGCCGTGCCTACGGCATGAGCAGCCGTGCCTATTGACAACCCCGTCGCAATCGGACTCTTTATGTGACTCATTTTTACCATTCTGAAACCTGCCATACCGCCGAAAATCCCGGTACACACTACCACTGCCGCTGTCAGCGACGGAATCCCGCCCATGGCCGTTGAAATTTCCATCGCTATCGGGGTAGTGACCGCCTTAGGAGCGAGAGACAGTACAATCTCCTTTGTCGCACCAAGGAATTCGGCGACCAAGACCACCGATACTATCCCGACAACACATCCGGCAAGCTCGGCAAGCAACAACGGCAATAATTGTTTCCTGATGTTTTCGAGCTGACGGTACAGCGGCACCCCGAGTGCCACTACCGCAGGTTTCAGCCAAAACTCGATATAATCCCCACCCTCGCGATACATTTCATAATCGATACCGAAACAGCTCAGCACAACAATCAGCACGACAATTGAAATCAATATCGGGTTAAGAAACACGATTCCCGTCCTGCGCTGAAGCAATCTCGACACGAGAAAGACAATAAATGTCAGCGCGATAAGGAATATTTTGTTTGTAAGAAATTCCATAATTAAAGTTTGTTAAAAACGACCTTTATTCGACCGATTCCCCGACCCTGTGATGAGACGAACCGACACGTCTGACAAATTGATGCACCCATCCGGTGACAGCAATAATGATAAACGTGCTGACCACCGATGCACCGACAATCGGAAGCCACTGCTCTGAAACAAGCCCCAGACACCTCATCAACCCAACGCCGGCCGGAACAAAAAAGAACCCGAGATTGCCGACAAGGAAATCAGAGACCTTATCGACCCACATCAGCCTGACAATTCTCAGTTTAAGCGCCGCAGTGAGAAGCAGCATCCCGATGATACTTGACGGGATAGGAATACCGGTAAAATACACAACTGTCTCACCCATCGCGAGAAACGCGAACAATACCGCACATTGTAAAATCATAACGCATAGTAATAATAATAACGCCACAAAATTATAAATTAATCCACACAAAAACAATACCCCGACGATTCGTCATCCCCGGACACGCCCTCTAATAATACCATCCGGCAGGTTCCTGCATCGCGATATATCGCGATTGCTTGCCTGATTTCATTAATTCGACACTCTTTTTCCTGCAAATGCTGAAATCTCGCGATTTATTGCTATTTTTGCAATAGAGTCCAAATCAAGTGAGTGTCCAAAATTATTTATACCAGCATGGAAATAAATCTACCTCCGAGGGTTTCCGGCGAGCCGCTAACCATTGATACTGAAAACTCTCGCCAAATTATCATAATCGGAGCCAACGGCTCGGGCAAGACACGGTTTGCCTCCCGTCTGGCTGCCGACATGGGCGAGCGCTCATTTCGCATATCAGCACTGAAAGCCCTTTACGGGGTGGCCGATGAAAATCTCCCTGTCAACCGTCTTTACAACGAAACGGTCAAAACGACCGGTTTGCTTAAAGCCGACATCACGGGGGAATTTGACCGTCTCATCGCCTTGCTTCTGAACGAGGAAATCCTTGCCCATCTCGAATCAAAATATCAGCACGACGGCTCCCCGAGACCCCCGACACGCCTTGACAAGGTTATAGCGATGTGGGAAGAAATATTTCCGGCCAATAAAATCCTTATCGAGAGCGGTCGCATGTTGTTTGGGCGCACATCGGAAGGCGGTTCCTACCCCTCGGCTCGTCTCAGCGACGGGGAACGGGCCGTCATATATTACATCGGAGCCGTGTTGATGGCTCCTGCTGGGAGCGCAATTTTCGTAGACTCACCCGACATTTTCCTGCATCGCTCCTCAATCCAGTCTCTGTGGAACCGCATTGAGCAGATGCGTCAGGACTGCACGTTTGTCTACACGACCCATGACCTCACATTTGCATCCTCTCGCGGTGAAGGGACTACCGTCTGGGTCAAAAACTACGACCCGGAAAAAGCCGAATGGGACTACGACACTCTCCAGTCTCAGTCGGGACTCAGCGAGGAACTTTACCTTGCCATACTCGGTGCGCGCAAACCGGTATTGTTCATCGAGGGAGATGGTGTCAACTCTTTCGATGCAAAACTTTATCCTCTCATTTTCAAAGACTACACCGTGGCGTCAATCGGCGGATGCAATCAAGTCATCGAGGCAACGAGAACATTCAACAGCCTCAGCTCATTCCACAATCTCGACGCTGCGGGACTCGTCGACCGCGACCGCCGCGACCCCGGCGAGGTGAAGTATCTCCGCAGCCGCAAAATATTCGTTCCCGAGGTTGCCGAGATTGAAAACATCTTTATGCTGGAAGAAATAATCCGCACGGTCGCATCCCACAACCGCCGCAACGAGGACAAGGCATTTGAAAAAGTGCGGAAGGCAATCTTCCACATCTTTGAATCAGACCTGAAACAGCAGGCCCTTCTACACACCCGGCACAAGGTAAAGAAAACGCTTGAACACCGCATCGACGGCCGGTTTGCCAATATAAACAAACTTGAGGAACATATCAACGACCTCGCTCAGGCCATCAACCCGCGCGGACTTTACGAGGAATTCTGTCGCGAGTTCCGAATGTATCTTAGACAAGGCGACTACAACTCTATTCTGCGCGTCTACAACCGCAAGTCGATGCTCGTCGAAAGCCATGTCTCGGAATTGTGCGGTGTGCGCGGACATGACAAAAACTCATACGTCAGAGCCATCCTCTCTATCCTGCGGGAAGACGGCCCCGATGCCGACCGCATCCGGCGCGCCGTCGAGCTGTGCATCGGAATAAACCGGCAACCGCAATCTGACGTTTAAATTAAACAAATCGCAAAATCAGACCAGTATGAAACAGAATGAAATCATCTCCAATATAAAAACGCGGCTCGGGATTGAGTCGCTCAATGACATGCAGCTCGTCATGAGCGGCATCGAAACCCGCGGCACAGCCGTGTTGCTTGCCCCGACAGGGTCAGGCAAAACAATAGCCTTCGCCATACCCATGCTGCGCAGCCTCCCTTCTCCTCAAAACAAGGTAATGGCACTTGTAATCGCCCCATCGCGCGAACTCGTGTTGCAGATAGCCGAAGTAATACGCCAGATTGCCACCGGTTACAAAACCACGACCCTCTATGGCGGCCACCCCATGCAAGAGGAGGTCAATTCTCTGTCGGTAACCCCGGACATCATCGTTGCCACCCCGGGCCGACTTCTCGACCACCTCAAGCGCGGCCAGCTCGACCTGTCGGCGGTCAGCACGCTCGTCCTTGACGAGTATGACAAGTCGCTCGAACTCGGTTTTGCCGACGAGATGCGACGCATCGTGAAACATCTGAAACAGATGAAATTCCTGATTCTGACATCTGCCACCCCCCTCGCTGAAAAACCCGACTGGCTTCCACTCGCCTCTCCTCTTGTCATCGATTTTTCAGCAAAAAACGATTCGCCCCGCAGCCGCACTCAGATTGTGCACATCGAAAGTCCCTCCCGCGACAAAATCGATACTCTGACCGACCTTCTAAACACCCTCCCCGATGGCCGCGTGATTGTCTTTGCCAATCACCGGGAAAGCGTGGAACGCATCTACAACATTCTCCGCAGCCGCCACCTTCCTGTCGGGATATATCACGGCGGACTGGAACAGCACGACCGCGAAAATTCCATTGAAATGCTTAACAACAATTCTACCCCCATCCTTGTTTCCACTGACTTAGGTTCACGCGGACTCGATATCACCGGGGGCGTAGACAACGTCGTTCACTACCATCTCCCGCCATCTCCCGAGTCTTGGACCCACCGTAACGGACGCACCGCCCGTGTCGACTCTACAGGTACGGTCTACGTCATCACCGCCGACGGCGAGACGATTCCCGACTATGTCGACTGGGACCGCGACTGGTATCCATCAGGAAAAAGCGACAACCTGATTCGATCGCTAAACGTCACTTTATATTTCAACGTCGGTAAAAAAGAGAAAATCTCGCGTGGAGACATCGTTGGATTCCTGATTGCCAAGGGCGGCCTCGCCGCCACGCAGATAGGACGCATATCGCTGCGTGACCACAGTGCCCTCGTAGCCATCCCCCGCGAAGTCGCGTCCAAGACGCTCGCCGCAGTCGCAGGACAGAAAATAAAAAACACCCGCATCAAGATTTCGCTTATCGACAGAGTCTGTTAAGACGAAAATCGGGAAATCGCATAATCCCGCTATATCCGGGAAAGGCAATGAATCTGAGATGCCGGTTAAAAATCATCGATAATTTTTAACCGGCCTCTCATTGTGTAATCAAACACCGGTTGAAATAATTTCCTATACCGCATATTTTTCGTAATTTTGCGGTACTATATGCCACACAAAGCGGTTTCCCATATTATCATGATACTGACTGCAATCCTTCTCGCGGGTTGTAGTTCCACCAAGCATGTACCCGAGGGGAAATATCTGCTTGACAATGTCGATATTGAAATTCACGGGGACAATTCAGTCAAGAAAGCCGATCTTGTCAACTATCTGAGACAGACTCCCAATCACAAATCACTCGGTTTTTTCAAGCTCCAGCTTGCCACCTACAACCTCTCGGGCCGGGACTCCTCCCGATGGTACAACCGATGGATACGCCGGATGGGACAACCGCCCGTAATATATGACAACTCCCTGACCGAGGCATCAAAGCGACAACTCACACAGGCCCTCATAAACCGAGGCTATATGGAAGCCGACGTGGCCGCAGAGTCTTTCCCCGCGCCCGGAGGCAAAAAAATCGACGTAAAATACACCGTCACGACCGGCGAGCCCCACCGTTTGGCATCGGTCGAGTACCTGATTCCCGACACAGCAATTCAGAACGTTATTTTCGCCGACTCTGCCCTGCTGACACTCAAGCCCGGCAATCTTTTCAATCGCGACGACTTCGAGGCTCAGCGCACGGCTATTACCGAACGGTTGCGGAACAACGGCTACTATGCGTTTACCAAAGACTACATCACCTTCATTGCCGACACGGCCGAAAATTCCAAGGAGGTAAACCTGACTATGGCCGTCAGACCGCCCCGCCGCAGTGAACGCGACTCGGTGCCGGCTCATCGACGCTACTTTGTCAGGAACGTCTACTACGTCACTGACTACGACGCGACCTCGTCGGCCAAGACTGCATACACGGTAGCTGACACCGTGCACTACAAAGACATCACCGTGCTTTATGGGAAAGACCGGTACCTATCTCCAAAAGTTCTGGAGGAAAAAAACTACATAAAGCCGGGACAGCTTTACAGCGTCGCCGAGCTTGACCGCACCTACGAGTCATTGTCGCGACTGAGCATCCTGAAGTCGGTCAACATGGAAACGCTCCGTGTCGGCGCGACCCCCGACGGCCGGGAATGGCTCGACATATACGTCCTGCTGTCCCGCAACAAAAAACAATCCGTGACATTTGACATTGAGGGAACCAATTCGGAAGGAGACCTCGGATTCGGCCTCGGACTGACCTACCAGCACCGCAATATAGCCAAAGGCTCACAGTTGTTGACCACCCGCCTGAGAATGAACTACGAAAGCCTCTCGGGCAATTTCAACGGCCTCATCAATGACCGTTATACCGAATATGCCGCAGAAACGGGCATTACCTTCCCAAGGTTTGAATTCCCGTTTGCGCCTGAAAAGATGAAACGGCGACTGAGGGTGTCGACCGAGTTTGCTGTCTCGTTCAACTATCAGGAACGCCCCGAATACACACGCATCATCGCCGGCGCAGCGTGGAAATACAAATGGGCCAACCGCGAGAACAACCACCGGTACACATTTGACCTCATCGACATCAACTATGTCTACCTGCCCGAGCGCACTAACGACTTTCTTGACCAGATTGCCCCCGACAACCCCCTGCTGCGTTACAGTTACGAAGACCACTTCATCATGCGCATGGGTTATACCTACTACCGCACCAACCGGCGCATCCCGGCCTCCACTTCCATTGGCCGCGTCGAGCTACAGTCAAGCATCTACACCCTCCGCGCCTCGGTCGAGACAGCCGGAAACCTGCTGTATGCGTTGTCCAAGGCCACCCGTCAGAAACGCCATGACCAAGTTTACCGCGTCTTCGGCATCCAGTACTCCCAGTATGCAAAATTTGAAATCGACTATGGACTGACGCGCAACATCAACACGCGCCACGCAGTAGCGTTCCATGTGGGCGGCGGCATCGGAGTCCCCTATGGCAACTCGACCGTAATGCCGTTTGAAAAACGGTTTTATGCCGGAGGTGCCAACGGAGTGCGCGGATGGAGCGTCAGGACTCTCGGACCGGGGTCCTATAACTCCCGCAACTCTGTAACCGACTTTATAAACCAGTGCGGCGACCTGCGCCTCGACCTCAATTTTGAATACCGTGCCAAGCTGTTCTGGGTTCTCGAAGGCGCGGCATTTGTCGATGCAGGCAATATCTGGACAATAAGGAATTATGAAAACCAGCCGGGCGGCGAGTTCAAGTTAGACCGTTTCTGGAAACAAATCGCACTGGCCTACGGTGTCGGGCTGCGCTTTGATTTTTCATATTTCCTTTTGCGTTTCGACTTGGGATTCAAAGTCCACAACCCCGCACAGGATCAGGAACGCTGGCCCATAATCCATCCTGACTGGCACCGCGATGCGACATTCCACTTCGCTGTCGGCTATCCTTTCTAAAAACCCGATGACACAATCCCGTGTTATCTGTTAAGTACATCTTTCACAAAAAAAATGAAATCGCTTATAATATTTGACCTCGACGGAACACTGCTGAACACCATTGAAGACCTCGGCATCGCGACCAACTATGCCCTGTCGCAATGCGGATATCCGCAGCATTCCATGTCGTCCTACCCGATGTTTGTCGGAAACGGAGTCTCCCGTCTGCTTGAACGGGCACTCCCCGAGGACGAGCGCAACGCTGAAAACATCGCACGGATGCGCGAAAAATTCAGCGAATACTATGACAGTCATGACTGTGACCACACCGTCCCCTATCCCGGCATTCCCGAATTGCTTGACGAGCTGACATCGCAGGGGATAAAAGTTGCCGTCGCGTCCAACAAGTATCAGTCAGCCGTCACCCGGCTCGTACAGCACTTTTTCCCGACCGTTCCGTGGGGAGCCGTCGAGGGGCAGAAAGAGGATGTCCCCGTGAAACCCGACCCGTCGATAGTCTTTGAGATTCTCGGCAAATGTCCTACCCCCAAGGCCGAAGTCCTTTACATCGGAGACTCGGGAGTCGACATGGAGACGGCCCGCCGAGCCTGTGTGGAATCAATCGGGGTGTCGTGGGGATTCAGATCAGTGAAAGAACTAAAGGACCACTATGCCGACCACATCGTCAACTCGCCCGACGAAATTCTTTCACATCTTTCCGATGACGAATAATAACACCACCTGAAACGATAACGGCGTTGAAACTTTGGAGTTTCAACGCCGTTATCGTTTTTAGACCGGGATGGGATTATACATACCCCCTGATGATACCGCGCTTAGAGTTGCGGATAAACAGGATGATTTCATCGCGTTCCTTGGTCGCGGGCAGTTCGGCCTCGATGCGTTCGATGGCATCGCTGACATTAAGTCCCGACAGATAGAGGTAACGGTAGATTTCCTGAATGTCACGGATATCCTCGTTGGTGAAACCGCGACGGCGCAGACCGATCGAGTTGACACCGGCATAGGCGATCGGTTCGCGCGCAGCCTTTACATACGGGGGAATATCCTTGTTGACAAGCGCACCACCCTGAATCATGACATGGGGCCCGATGTGGCAGAACTGGTGGACAAGCGTACCGCCGCCGATTACAGCGTGATTGTCAACAACGACCTCGCCTGCAAGCTGGGTAGCGTTTGACATGATGACATTGTCACCGACCACGCAGTCGTGGGCGACATGGCAATAGGCCATGATGAGACAGTTGCTGCCCACCACGGTCTTCCCCTTGGCGGCAGTGCCACGGTTGATAGTCACACACTCGCGGATTGTAGTATTGTCACCGACAATGGCAAGGGTCTCCTCGCCACGGAATTTGAGGTCCTGAGGAATGGCTGAGATTACAGCTCCGGGGAAGATGGTGCAATTCTTACCGATGCGCGCACCCTCCATGATAGTTACATTTGAGCCAATCCTTGTCCCTTCACCGATCTCGACATTCTGATCGATGGTGACAAAGGGATCTATAACCACGCTGGGGGCAATCTTGGCCGCAGGGTGGACGTAGGCTAAAGGTTGTTTCATAATATTTATTTAGTCGTATCTTGCTTTACTTGTTCTTGATAATCTGAGCCATAAACTCACACTCGGTCACAATCTTCTCGCCGACAAAGGCATATCCCTTCATCATGGCGCATCCGCGACGCAGCTCGGTCATGAACGACACATGGAAGACAAGGGTGTCGCCGGGAACGACTTTCTGACGGAATTTCACGTTGTCTATCTTCATGAAGTAGGTAGAATAACGCTCAGGCTCGTCAAGGCCGCTGAGAACGAGAAGACCGCCGGTCTGCGCCATAGCCTCGACTTGGAGAACGCCGGGGAGAACCGGTTCCTGAGGGAAATGTCCTTGGAAGAAAGGCTCGTTGGCGGTAATGTTCTTGACACCCACGATGTAGTTGGTGCCCTTGTCGATAATCTTGTCGACAAGGAGGAAGGGGTAACGGTGGGGCAGCATCTCGCGGATGCGGTTGTTGTCCATCAGCGGCTCCTTGTTGGGGTTATAGATTGGTGCCTGAATATCCTGATGCTTGATTTCGCGACGGATTTTCTTGGAAAATGCAGTGTTGATGGAATGTCCGGGGCGAGTGGCGATAACCTTGCCTTTGAGCGGACGGCCGATGAGGGCGATGTCGCCGAGCACGTCAAGAAGTTTGTGACGGGCAGGCTCGTTTTCCGAGGTCAAGGGGATATTGTTGATGTAACCGAAGTCGCTCACATTCTTGTGGGGCACATTCATGAGGTCGGCCAATCGGTCAAGCTCGCACTGCTCCATCGGAGAATCATAAATGACGATCGCGTTGTCAAGGTCGCCACCCTTGATAAGGTTTCCTTTTACCAGAGGCTCGATTTCACGCACGAATACGAAGGTGCGGCTCGCGCCGATTTCGGCGGGGAAATCCTCGATGCGGTCAAGAGTAGCATACTGGTTGTTGAGGACGTTGGAGGGGAAGTCAATCTTAACGTCAACCGAGAAATCCTCATCGGGCAGCACGATAATCGACGCACCGGTAGTGTCGTCACGCACCTCGATTTTAGACTTTACATAATAAAAATCCTTGTCAGCCTTCTGCTCTTCAAGACCCACTTCCGAAATCTTCTCGCAATACTCGCGCGCGCTGCCGTCGAGAATCGGAAGCTCGGGCGCGTTGACCTCGATAAGGCAGTTGTCGATACCGGCGGCGTAAAGAGCGGCAAGCGCATGCTCGACTGTCGATATTTTCACCTCGCCGCGAGCCAGCACGGTGCCACGGTTGGTTGCCACGACATTTTCAGCAAGCGCGTCAATCACGGGCTGGTCGTCGAGATCAACACGTTTCAATTTGTATCCATGATTCTCGGGGGCCGGAAGGAAACGGGCCTCTATTTCAAGTCCGGTGTGAAGTCCTTTGCCCGACACCGAAAACGGAGCTTTAAGCGTTACCTGATTCATTATGAGTTATGATGTTTTTTACTTTTTAATCGTTTTTTCAAGAGCCGCCACGCGGTCATAGAGAGAGGAAAGACGTTTCACATTGACAAGCGAGCGGGCATATTCACCCATCTCGACAGCAGGCGACCCCATGATGCGGTCGCCGGGACGGGTGGCCTTGTTGACCCCGCTCTGTGCCCCGATGTGCGTCCCGTCGGCGATGGCAAGGTGACCGACGATACCGACCTGACCGCCCACCATGCAGTTGGCGCCCACTTTTCCTGACCCGGCCATGCCCACCTGTGCGGCCATGACGGTGTTCTCGCCGATAGAGCAGTTGTGGGCAACCTGAATGAGATTGTCGAGTTTGACACCGTCGGCAATCGTGGTAGACCCCATCACGGCACGGTCGACAGTCGTGTTGGCTCCGATTTCCACATCATTGCCGATAACAACATTGCCTGTCTGGGGAATTTTTTCATACTTGCCGTCCTTGGGGGCAAACCCGAAACCGTCACTGCCGATGACAGCTCCCGAGTGAATGATGCACCTCTCGCCGAGACGGCATTCCTTGTAGATTTTCACGCCGGAGTAAAGGATGGTGCCGTCACCGATTTCGCAATTGTCACCCACATAGACCTGAGGATATATTTTCACCCCGTGACCGATTTTGCAACCGGGGGCAATATATGCAAAAGCCCCGACATAGACATCTTCACTGATCTCCACACCGGGTGCTACATAACTGGGTTGCTCGATGCCGCGCTTTTCGACCGCGCCCATTTTCTCGACCATTGTCAACAGTTCGGCAACGGTGGCATACGGGTCATCGACACGAATCAATGTGGCCGCTATCGGATGCTCGGCCACAAAGTCGCGGCGCACAAGAACAATTGACGAGCGGGTATCGTAGATATAATGGGTATATTTAGGGTTTGCCAAAAAAGACAGGGCACCGGGATGTCCTTCCTCTATCTTGGCAAATGTGCTGACTTTTACTTCTCCGTCACCGTCCACAGTCCCGTGGACGAGTGCTGCAAGTTGCGAGGCTGTTAGCTCCATGCTTTCAGGCTGTTTATCCTTATTTTAGTTACTAAATAACGGGGTCGGGAGAGCAGAGTCCCGTTTCAATGTGCAAAGTTGGCAAAAATTTTTCACATTTCACCCAAAACGTCGTGGAAAAAGCGCTTTTATATCGAGAATCGAGCCGAAAATCGGTAGATTATGGGATTATCAGAAGTTGATTGACAGCCTGACGTTAATCTGGCGGCGGGTCAGATAATTGGGGACGGCATACTGGATGTCGTTCACGTCAGTAACCCAGTAATAGCTGCTGACATTGGAGATGTCGAGGAGGTTGAACACATCTACCCCGAGCCAGACGCTCTTTAAATGACGCAGGAAGCCGTCGCGGCTTTCGCCCTCCTTTATCGGGGAAAGCAATGCGTAGGAAAGCCCCACGTCGACACGCTTGTAGGGAGGAGTGCGGAAATACATCTTGTCACGCGAGCTGCGCGGGGCAGTCATAGGGAGACCGTCGGAAAAAATTCCTCGCAGCGAGAATTTCAACTTGGGAAATTTGGGAAAATAGTCGGTGAAGAACAAGCCGAAACTATAACGCCGGTCAGTTGGGCGCGGAACCTTTACCCCGTTGAGGTTCTCGCTCGTCTTCATCAGCGAGAAACTGATCCACGAGTCGGAGCCGGGGACAAACTGCCCAAACAGTTTCATGTCTAACCCCATAGCGTAACCGCTCGACGCGTTCACGCCGGCATAGACAATCTTGAGGTTGTCTATTTCATAAGGCACAAGGTTTCCGAGTGCCTTATAGTATATCTCGCCCGACAGCTTGAAGGGGCGGTTCATGGCGCGGAAGGTGTAATCGGCTCCCCCTGTCAGATGAAAGCTGCGCTGCGACTTGATGCCGTCGTTCAGCATGATTGAGGTATTGCCGTCTTCATCGGAGACAGGACAGCGGTATTCCTTATAAAACGGCGACTGGTAGTAGAGGCCGGTGGCAAAACGGAAGGCCCAGTTGCGCGACTGCTCGGGCACGAAACCCACGTTGACGCGCGGACTGAAAAGGAATTCTTTATTAAATGTCCAGTAGCTCATCCTGACACCGGCGTTCACGGTCAGGAACCCCGATGCCGTGTTTATCTTCCACGCATCCTGAACAAAGGCCGACATGCGCGTTGACGAGAGGTCGTGGCGTGACGACATATTATAGATGACCTTTACAGCCTCGCCTGTCGACGGGAGAGAATATCCGGCTGAGTCGCGAAGTTCCCACTCGCGGCTACGGTCCATTATCTTCTCGCCTTGAACTGAAAGGCCATAGGTCAGCGTGTGAAACTTGTTCAACGCCGTCTGTCCTTTCAGCGCAAGGGCAATCACACTCGCTTTCAAGCGGTTGCGGGCATGTTCGTGGTATCGGCCGACACCAAGCTCGCCACCCACGTCGCCGGTACCGGCCTGATCGAGCCAGTATTCGCCCGAGATGTCGTAGGACACAAGCTCGTTGGTCAGATACCCCGAGGCAAGCAACTGCAACGACGTGGCACGGCCGGGGCGGTAATCGAGCGACAATGCGCCGAAATAGGTCTCAAACTTGTCTTTTTCATGCCCGTCGAAATACACGGTAAACTGCTTGGCATCGGTCGAAGTGCCGAAATTGGTCGTGCGGTTGACCGGGGTAAACTTGTAATTGTTCACAGCGATGTTACCGAGAAACGACACGCGCAGCTTTTTGGAAATCTGAAAGCCTATATTGGTCTGATAGTCGATAAACTCGGGGTCATACTCCCCTTTTGTCTCCATTGAGCTAAGTAGCGACGCGTTGCGCTTGTAACGCACTCCGTGGAGTTGGGAAAACCGCTTGGAACTCTGCCCGAGGGCAAAACTTCCCCCCATAAGGCTCAGCGACAGCGACCCTTCGAGCGCCTCGGGCTGACGGTAGGTGATGTCGAGCACACTCGACATCTTGTCGCCATACTCGGCGGTAAAACCTCCGGTCGAAAAGCCGATGGACCCGACGAGGTCGGGGTTGATGATGCTGAGCCCCTCCTGCTGCCCCGACGATATGAGCAACGGGCGGTAGACTTCGATGCCGTTGATGTAGACACTGTTTTCATCATAGGAGCCGCCGCGCACCGAGTATTGCGACGACATCTCGTTGGACGACGTGACACCCGCCTGCATCGTTATGAGCGACTCGACACTGCCGCCCGACACATCGGGACTCACCCGCAACTGCTCGGTGTCGATTGTGGCTATCGAGCCGGTCTGCTTTTTCAGCTCGGTAATCTCGACCTGACCGAGAACCTCGGTGTCGAGCATCATGCGCATGTTGACAGTCACGTCACCCGACGCGTCAATCAGCGTGCGCTTCTCGTCGCGGTAACCGATGCATGAAAAATGCACCGTAATCGTGTCGGCCGCCGGACATGCAAGCGAATACTCTCCTTCGAGACCCGAGTTTGTTCCGATTGCCGTGCCGCCGATGCGCACGGTCACAAACTCAACCGGCTCGTTGTTCTGGTCGGTAATCTTGCCATGAATCCTGACCTGAGCGGCAACAGCCGCCACTGGCAGAACCGCAGCAAGCAAAAACAATATGTGTATCAGCGTGTACCGTATCTTCATGTTCATATTGTTATAAACGAAGATTCGGCCAAATAATTGCATCACCGGGCATTGAATCGCCAACCGACGCCGAGCATCAGGTAGGAGGGGTCCTTGAAATCCGACAACTGATACCCGACGTGGAGAAACAGGTTGGGGGTGACGAAGGTCTTTAACGCCACAATCTGATACCACCCCTTCCAGTCCGACCCCTTGTAATAGACATTGTGGCCCATACCTATATTTATAGAGAATATAGGCATTGTCAGCTCGCCTCGCAGCGAGAGGCCGACGGCAAACTGCTCGTCAAGCGGGGGGCGGTAAAACTTCGGGTTGTCTCCTAAGGTCCCGGGGACAAGATAACGGCCTATATTGGCACTTTCATCATATTTTGCGTCGAGCGACACACCCGCTCCGAAATACTTGTTGAACCGGTAGATGGGGTTGAAATTGAATCCGGCCACGGCAAACCGACCCGGCACGAGATAACGCTCGTCGCTGTGAAAAGAGCCGTCGACAAAACTTTCGGTTTCATCCCAGAATCCTTTCTTTCGCAGCGACCCGAACAGAATCAAGTCATAGACAATATGGGGCGAAATCGATTCCCCGGCTCCCGAAAATTCCGGTTGCCGGCCAAAGTTGTAAACCGCACCCAAGCGCGCCCCGATGGTGTTCACCCCGGCGTTTGGGAACGAGGTATTGCCGTTGGAATAATGGGCCACATCCACTCCTGCCACAAGATTCCACCTCTTGTCAAGACGGTAGTTCAACAGCAGTCCGAAATTGAGATACGCATTGGCGCGCGACCCGACCACGACATTCCACGGGTTGTCGTAGTCATCATATTTTTTCCATCCGAATGAGGCACCGAAGTTCCATTCATAATCCAGCGACAACCGCGATGACAGCGAGACGATGCGCGACCCTTGGAACGCATAGAGCGCCACAGGTGACCCGATCTCGGAATTGTTGAAAAATGTATTCCACGCCACGCCGATTCCCTGATAGGCATGGGGATACAGCCGTCCCGACTTTGAATCCCGAGAAAAGCGGAAAGAATACTGGAGGTGAGCCGAGCCTGTCCCCTCGATGGGCGTGGCCTTGGTGTTTTCACCACGGAAAAAGTTATTGGTCGGGAACACATACCCGGGCCGAAGGTCGAGGCTCAGAGCCGACACCGCCGAGCGCGTAGTGTCGGCACCCACGGCAGCGACAGCCGCCAATAACAAAACCAAGGAGAGTAATATTTTCTTCATTGACTAATGTGATAATTTTTATTCCAGTCACAAACCTACTGCACATTTCTAAAAGTGCAGTGCGTTTGTGACAACAACATAGTTTACGGTCATAAACTCAGGCTGCCGCATCCGCGCCTTACCCCATATTTCGCGCACCCGGCCTGTGACAGGGTTCTCGCAAGTCAGCGTATAGTCGACCGCGATGTCGGAATAGTGGGACCCGATGGTAACATCGGCCGCTATACCGGGAGGGACAATGAGTGCCGACGGGGAGTTGGGCCACTTGTCAAGAGACAGATTCTGAATCCCCGGCTGAAATCTGACCATCGTCCCGTTCATACCCAAAAGATAGTCGGAAAACGTGGGTATCTCCACCATCTGATTCTCATAGTCGATACAGTCAAACAGATAAGGGCACCAGCTTTCAAACTCAACCGACATATCCAACGGAGGACGCGCGTCGTAGGTCCATCTCATGTTTTCCTCGCCGCTATTGGCGACACGGACAGTCTCGATGTCTACATTTTCAGAGCCGTAAAACTCATAACCGTGCAGATTAAAGTCGACACTGATAATCCGTGATTTTGATTCGGGTGTCAGTTCCACCTTTACGTCGTGCGAATCCCACTCGGAATAGAACCGAAGAGTAAAATTGAATGTCCTGCCGGTAAAATTGCCGAGCGATTTTATCTCAATCCTGTCGCCCGCCATACGCGTCGCTCGGACACCCATCCACTCGGTGCTGCACTCTATCGACTTGACTCGGTCGTCATCATCAGTCTCGACCGAGAAAAAGACATCGCTCCTCTCTGTCTGCAGGTCAAAACCATCCCATGCCGAGGATCCGGTGGTGACAGTCACAATGCCGTCATCTCCCGCCACTGTCACTTCGGTCTTATCAGGAGCGAAATCGCCGACAAACACATCGTCGTTACACGACACGGCAACAATGGCAAGGGAAAATATGCTCAATTTCTTTATTCTCATTTACTTGAATCTGATTGTAAACCGTGTCAACGAATCGACAGGGGAGGTTGAGAGGTTGAACCCACACTTGTGACGGCGCAGAATCTCGGCGACAAACATCAGGCCGAGGCCCTGCCCGGTCGGTTTGGTGGAAAAGAACGGGGTGAACAGCTTGGACGCGGCTTCGGGAGTAATGCCCGGCCCGTCGTCGATGATTTCAAGCACGGGCGGGTCAACGGAAATGCGCAATGTCACCGTTCCCCGACGGGCCCCGATGCTGTCGACCGAATTTTTCACAAGATTTATAACGGCCTGTTCCATCAGCGTCGTATCGATGTCGACACTGACAGGAACGTCGGGGAACATGGTGACAATCCCGACAGTCTCGCCACACATGTCTCGCAGGAACGGCAATATCGACTCGACATGCCCGACGAGGTCGACCCGCGATAGAACAGGCTCGGGAATGCGCACGACGTTGGCATAAGAGGTTATGAACCGCGACAATCCCATAGCGCGGTCCGAGCAGCTTGCAACCGCGGCCTTCAGGTCAGGCTCGCTTTCGGCAAAATAATCGCTCAACAGGTCAAATATCGAGGTAATTCCGGCCATCGAGTTGTTGACCTCGTGGGCAATAACGCGGATAACCTTCTCATAGGCCGCTTTTTCGGCGCGCATGACCTCGTCGGTAAGACTTTCAATCATGAAAAAGGGACGCTGATACCCTTGGTCCATAAACGACAGGCGGCTGAGACGGAAAATCTTCGTGTCACTGAGCCTGACGGTCTTATTCTCGCCTTTTTCAAGAGTGGCAAGCTCGGCCCCGAGGGCGGTGTCAAGCTCCCCGAGTGTTTTTCCCGGGAGTTGCTCCTCCTTGAGGATTACCACGGCTGCCTTGTTGGCCATCATCACGCGGTTGTCAGTCCCGAGGATTATGATTCCCATCGGGGATGCCTCGATAAGCAAGTCAAGGAAATGGTTCTGCTCCCTGACACGCAACCGCTCCTTTTTCAGGCGCGCCATCAGGTCGTTGAACAGCGCGACCACCTTGTCGGCATCCCACTGCCCCACCTTGGAAAGACGGCTGCTGAAATCCTGCTCGCGCAACAGGTCAACGCCGTTAATCAACGCTGACACGGGCCGTATCAGCGACCGGTACAGCACGCTCATCAGAATCAGTATCGCCACGATGCACCCCTCGGCAACAAGCAACACCTTCAGCGGCGTGACATAAAACGGCGCGACAACCGCCCCCGCAATCAGCAGCAACGTGACTGCCGTGAATACCCATGTGGCCCTCATTGCGCTATACCATATTTTTCCATGCGGCGATAAAGTGCCTGACGGGTGATTCCGAGCAGTGCGGCTACCCGTGAGAGATTTCCGTCGCAGCGGCGCAGCGCGACGGTTATGGCGCGCCGTTCCATGTCGTCAAGGGTCATTACCCCGTCGCTCACGCCGTCGATGTCGTTGAAATCAGCCTCCCCGGCAACAGCCGCGACATCATCGCGGCCAATGACTGATTTTCCCGACACGATAATGATGCGCTCGACAAGATTGCGCAACTCGCGGATGTTTCCCGGATAGGGATAGCGCGTCAGCAGCTCCACCGCCTCAGGGGAAAACTCGACATCGTGGACAGGGCGGCAAAGTGCGCGACAAGGAGCGGTATGTCCTCACGACGCTCACGCAGTGCCGGGAGATGGAGCGTAATCAGGTTTATGCGGTAAAGGAGGTCTTCGCGGAAACGCTTCTCGCGGACCATCGCGGGCAGGTCGGCATTGGTCGCGCTGACCACCCGGATGTCGACACGACGAGGCCGGCTGTCGCCAAGCACTTCAAACGTGTGTTCCTGCAACACTCTGAGCAGCTTAACCTGACAACTGAAATCAAGGTCGCCGATTTCGTCAAGAAAAATCGTCCCGCCGTCGGCCATCTCAAAACGTCCCTTGCGGTCAGCCGCCGCGCCGGTAAACGCCCCGCGGGCATGGCCAAACATCTCGCTCTCGAAAAGCGACTGCGAGATGCCGCCGAGATTCACCTTTACAAGCGGCGAGGAGCTGCGGCGCGACAAGTCGTGAATCGCTTTGGCGACAAGCTCCTTGCCTGTGCCGTTTTCCCCGGTTATAAGCACTGACGCATCGGTCGGAGCGACACGCTCGACTGTTTCAAGTACTTTTAACAAGGCCGGGCTACGGCCGATGATTCCATATTGTTCAAAGCGGTTTTCATCGCCGCAGTGCCCCGGCCGGGGCACTGCGGCATCTCGCGCCAGCGAGATGCCTGTCTCAACACGGCTGAGCAGCAGCCGGTTGTCCCACGGCTTGGTGATAAAGTCAAACGCCCCGCGCTTCATCCCTTCGACAGCCAGCTCGATGCTGCCCCATGCCGTGATGAGGATTACCGGCACTTCGGGACGGAAAATCTTGACCTGACGCAGCAGCGTCAGACCGTCCTCGCCCGTGGTTGTCGAGGAGTAGTTCATATCCATTATTATGACCTCGGGAGATTCGCCGCGCACCACGTCAAGGGCCTCGCCGGGAGTCGCAACGGCCGTGACGGTATATCCGGCCCTTTTGAGCAACAACCCGAGCGACATTCTGACCGTGGCATCGTCATCGACAACAAGTATCATAGCAAAATATCAACGTCAATTTATTGTTAGATTGCAAATTTACACATTATTCACATCTATACGCCACTTTTGAAAGTTAAATTTTATTAGAGGTTGTGGCTGAAAAATTCGAGAATCACAGGCAAAGCCGATTTCCAGTAACCCCACGAATGGTCTCCCGGGGCGGTGATATACCGATGGTCGATGCCATGCTCGGTCAGCCTGCGGTCAAGTTCATTGTTCTCATTGATAAAGATGTCGCTCTCGCCACACATTATTATAATGTCGAGTTTGTCAGGTTCGAGTGTCGGGACAAGGCTCATGACAGTGTGGCCGCGCCATCGGGAGGGATTGGAAGCGTAGGAGCCGAGACGCTTTGCCATTTTCCATCGTTTGTGAAACTTAGCCGGGGTTATGTCCACACCCCCGCTCATCGACCCGGCTTTGCCCCAGATGTCGCCGTGACGCATTGCAAGCCACAATGCGCCGTGACCGCCCATGCTGAGTCCGGCGATAGCGCGGTGGTCTCGGTCGGGACGGGTGCGCAGCTCGGTGTCAACCGCCGGAACAAGTTCGTCGACAGTAAAACTCTCCATCTGCATTCCCTTGTCGACAGGACTGTCCCAATACCAGCTGTCACGCCCGTCGGGACACACGATTATCACGTTGTGGAGCGTCGCGAGATCGTCAAGACGCATGTGGGCCGCATAGTCACGGTAATCCCCGCTGTATCCGTTGAGCAGATAAACGACGGGGTAAGTGGCGGTATCACCTTCGGCAAGATAGCTTTCGGGAACAGCCACCGTCACTCTGACCGGCGAGGGGGAAACCTTCCCCGTCACAATTGAGAGGGTATCAACCTGAGCCGACGGGAAAGCATAGGCACTGATTGCCAGAAGCAAGGACAACAGCGATAAGAATGACTTTTTCATTGCTAAAATTGTTTTGCCGACAAATTTAGTCATTTTTCACTGATAATCCGTAACTTTGCATCAAATGAAAAAGTCACCGTTCACTGAAAAAGCGTCCCGGGAGGCAAAACGGCTGATAGCCACCGGCACGACTGTCATCGTCGGCCTCAGTGGCGGGGCCGACTCGGTCGCACTGCTCGACCTGCTTGCCTCGCTCGGCTACCGATGTGTGGCTGCCCACTGCAATTTCCACCTGCGCGGTAATGAAAGTTGCCGCGACGAGGAGGTGGCAAAAAGTCATGCCGAAAGACTCGGGGTGGAATTTGTCAAAGTCGATTTTGATGTACCGGCCCGCCGGAAATCAACGGGTGAATCAGTCGAAATGGCCTGCCGCGCCCTGCGCTATGAATGGTGGGAAGGGCTCAGGCAGCAGCTCGGCAATGCCGTTATAGCCGTCGCCCATCATCGCGATGACAATATCGAGACTTTTTTCCTCAACCTCATGCGCGGCAGCGGCATAGCGGGACTCAAAGGGATGCAGCCGAGAACCGGCTGCATTGTGCGTCCGATGCTCGGGTGCACCCGGCAGGAAATCGAGGAATATTGCCGCGACAGAGACCTGCGTTACATCGTTGACTCGACCAACCTTGAAAACGACTATCGCCGCAACCGCTTGCGCAACATCATCATTCCCGAAATCGAGCATCAGTTTCCCGGAGCGGTCGAGGGAATTGCCCGCTCGATAAGGTGTCTCGCGGATAATTATGAATTTTATCGCGACTGCGTAACGGGCGCCGTGGACAGATACATGTCACCTGACGGGTCAATCGATGTTGCCGCAATCATTGACCGCGAGCCGCACCGGCGCATGGTGCTGTTTGAAATCCTGTCGCCACTCGGCCTCAACATGACCCATGTCGACAACATCCTCGACTGCGCCTCCCGCTCGGGACTGACTTTTGGCGGCTACATTCTTGACCGCGGGATTCTGCGCCCGGCAAGCAGAGAAACTGCCGAGGAACGGATTGTCACTCTCACCGACGACCCCGGATTTGAAGTGACAATCTCGCCACGCGGGGACTTCTCCCCCACCCGCGACCCAATGACAATCTATCTTGACGAGAAAGTGCTTGACGGCGACCCGGTGTTCACGGTAAGACCGTGGCGCAAAGGAGACCGCATCGCGCCATTCGGGATGAAAGGCACACGCAAGGTGAGCGACCTGTTCAGCGACGCCAAGCTGCCGGTAGACGCAAAAAAGCGCATCAGCATCCTCACCCGCAACGGCGAAATCCTCTGGGTAATCGGCCTCCGCGCCTCCCGCCACTTCCCGGTAACCCCCGCCACCGCCCGCTACCTGACTATCACCGCCCGCAAATCCTGAACAAAAACCATGGCCGGGACAAACTGTTTGTCCCGGCCTTGATGATGGTTGTTGTTGATGGGTTTGTTTCAGCTGCGGACTTCAGTCCGCGCAACTACAGCTCCAGCTTGTGTAACGGGAGGTTGAACGCCTCGGCGACGGCGGGATAAACTACCTTGCCGTCGACAATGTTGACACCGAGTTCAAGCGCGTAGTCGCGGCGGCATGCCTCGCGCCATCCCAAGTCGGCAAGCTGAAGGGCATACGGGAGGGTGGCGTTGGTCAACGCAAGGGTCGATGTAAACGGCACGGCGCCGGGAATGTTGGCGACGGCATAATGCACGATTCCGTCCACTTCATATATCGGTTCGGCATGGGTAGTGGCACGGGATGTCTCGAAACAGCCGCCTTGGTCGATAGCCACATCGACAAGCACAGTTCCCGGTTTCATCAGTTTCAGCATCTCGCGGGTGACGAGTTTCGGAGCCTTGGCGCCGGGGATGAGCACCGAGCCGATTACCAAGTCAGTCTCGGGCAGCTCCTGCTCTATATTGAACGTCGAGCTGTAAAGAGTCTTGACATTGGCGGGCATCACATGGTCGAGATGACGCAGGACGGGGAGTGAAATATCGGTGATTGTGACATCGGCCTTGGCACCGGCAGCCATAATGGCCGCGTTGCGCCCGACGACACCGCCGCCGAGAATCAGCACCTTGGCTGGCTTGACACCCGGGACACCGCCGAGCAGCTTGCCCTTGCCCCCCTGTGGCTTTTCAAGGAAACGGGCACCCTCTTGCACCGACATGCGTCCGGCGACCTCGCTCATGGGGACAAGCAGCGGCAACGCGCCCGTCGGGAGCTGAACAGTCTCATAGGCGATGCAGGTCGCCCCGCTCTCAATCATCGCAAGGGTCAGAGCCTCGTCACTGGCAAAATGGAAATAGGTAAACACAAGCTGTCCTTTTTTGACAAGCTTATACTCAGGTTCGATCGGCTCCTTTACCTTGATTATCATCTCGGCTACGGAATAGGTCTCCTCGATAGTAGGCAAGACTGTGGCTCCGGCCTTTACATAATCTTCGTCGCTGAAACCGCTGCCATCTCCGGCAGTGTGCTGCACATAGACGGTGTGCCCGTGCTTTACAAGTTCTTTTACTCCCGCCGGGGTGACGGCGACGCGATTCTCGTTGTTCTTAATCTCTTTGGGGACTCCGATAATCATAATTGTCAGATTTTAGATGGTTAACGACCCCCAAATATACGCTATTTGCGCGGAAAAACAATTATCCCGTTCAATTTTTTTCAAAAAAATTTTGGTGATTCAAAAAATTGACTTAACTTTGCGGTGTACTAATTCACTAATACACTATGGTATGTTAAAAATCAATAATCTCACGTTTTCCTATTCGCGGAAATCCCACCCGGTGCTTGAGAACTTTTCTCTTGACCTCCCCTCGGGTGGAATATACGGCCTGCTCGGCCGCAACGGGGCGGGAAAATCGACACTTCTTTACCTGATGTGCGGCCTCCTGACCCCACAGCACGGATGTGTCACCTACAAGGGTGTAAATACCCGCCTGCGTCGCCCATCGACCCTTGCCGACATCTTCATTGTCCCTGAAGAATTCACACTGCCCGCCATATCGATGGACCGCTACGTCGCCCTCAATGCCCCGTTTTACCCACGCTTTTCTCGCGAAGACCTGAAACGGCACCTCGCGACCTTCGACCTCGACCCGTCTCTCAATCTCGGCGCGCTCTCGATGGGGCAGAAAAAGAAAGCGTTCATGTGTTTCGCTCTCGCATGCAACACCTCACTGCTGCTGATGGACGAGCCGACCAACGGCCTCGACATTCCCGGCAAAAGCACTTTCCGCCGTTTCATCGGCTCGGTAATCAACGATGACCGCACAATCGTCATCTCGTCGCATCAGGTGCGCGACATCGACCGCATCCTCGACCATCTGATAATAATGGACAACCACTCGGTGCTGCTCAACCGCTCGATTGCCGAAATTTCAAGCCGTCTGTCGTTCTGCACGACCGACGACCGCTCACTCATCGACCTCGCCCTCTACACTGCCCCGGCCCTCGGCGGCGCGGCAATTGTTTTGCCCAACGACGGAACCGACGACACCGATGTCAACCTTGAGACTCTCTTTGACTTCGCCCTGAGCCGTCCCGACATTTTGAACGCACAATTTTCCAAACCCGCTAACACCACCCTCTGATTATGGAATCATTCTCTATGGACCGCATGGGTCTCGTTATGACCAAAGAGATTCGTGAAAACTGGCGCAACCTCCTGATGATGCTCGGCGTGATGCTTGGCACGATGACAATGGCTGCCATCCTATGCGCTCAGTCAACCATATCTTCGCCGCGCGAATATGACCCGGCAATCGGGGGCGAAGTAATCGCGTTCACCATGCTGTTCTTCGCATTCGGCGCGATTTCGGCCTCGATGATGTTCCGCAACATGAACAGCAAGGAGTCACGCCTCGCCACGCTGATGAATCCGGCATCGCAGCTTGAAAAATATATTGCCCGATGGCTGATTTTCATTCCGGGGTTTGTCGCCGTCTACTTCCTGTTTGGCTTCGTCGCCGACTTCGTCAGATATATAATATATGTGGGAATTATCCCGGCCGACATCCATCCGGTCAGACTGATTTCAATCGGCGACGTTTTTAAACAGCGTCTTGCCGACGAATGGAACACCGTGCTGATGATGTTCTGCATCATCCAGTCATTCTTCGCACTCGGGAGCAGCGTGTGGCCGCGCAACTCGCTTGTCAAGACATTCATCGCCCTCGCCGTCATCGGCATCGCCTACATTTTCATCGGTATATGGACTGTCGACCTGATGATTGATGACGAAGTGCGCACAGGATGTAGAATATACCGGGGCGACGACATCTCGCCACTGTGGCTATGGATTCCCACCGTCACCGTGTGCATCATAAACTATACGGTAGCCTACTTCCGTTTCCGTGAAAGTGAAATAATTGAACGATGGTAACAATATGATATTCAAGGACAGCAAAGCTATATATCTTCAGATAGCTGACAAAATATGCGATGATGTCATGACCGGAAGATTAACTGCCGACACACGCATCCCGTCGGTCAGAGAATACGCGGCTTCAGTCGAAGTAAACGCCAACACAGTCATGCGCACCTACGATTATCTGGCACAACAAGGTGTGTTGTTCAACAAGCGCGGAATCGGGTTCTTCATCAGCGATGATGCACGCGACCGCATCGTGGAGACGCGCCGACGCTCCTTTCTCAATGACGAAATCAACTATTTCTTCAAACAACTCAATCTGCTCGACATCTCGGCCGACGAGCTCGTCCGGATGTATGCCGACTATTGTAAAAACAACGACAACAAATGAAAAAGACAACATACATCCTAATCGCCCTTGTCATTGCCGGCGCGCTCGCGGTCATCGGAACCACGATATTCATCACATCGGGCGGCACGCCGATGAAGTCAGTCACGATTGGTCCGGATATGACCACCAGACCGCTTGCGTCATTCAGCGCAATCCGCATCAATGTCAACCCCGAGTATGCACACAGGCATATCATTTCGTTTGACAGCAACCTGACATGCGACATCGTCGGCTCCAAGTCAGCAACCTCCCCGTCAGTGACCATGAGTCCCGACTGGGAAAAATATCTGACATTCACGCTCGACAACGACACCCTGACAATCAATTTCGATTTCCACGGCGCCGAGCGCTACAATGTCAACGATGAAAATGACAACACGATCTATTACACCTATTTTGACCCGCAACCCATCAACGTGACCGTCCCGTCGGGCATGCTGAAATCGCTCCGCCTCAACCGGATTGTCGACACCACGATATCGGGCATCGACAGCGAGAGCCTTGAACTGGACAACTACAGAATCGCGTTAGACAACTGCGACATCGACTCAGTCAAGGTTATCCCGTCATCCGGGACAAACAACAGCGGCAATTACGACGATTCGGTATATGTGGAAACATACTGCGAACCCGGCCTTACGTCGTCGGACATAATCCTAAAAAAATGCCGCATAGGAACTCTTGACCTCGCCCTGTATCCACAGACCATTGACATTTATGGCTCCGAGGGTTCCAGAATAGACCTTTTGAGATGGACTGACACGTCCACTGAAAACTCCCAAATCGCATTTCTCGACAATCACTCTGCCGAAATAGGCAAAATCGAATGGATTTCCCCTGCCGGTAACCGTTTCAGATTTGCGTCAAACGGCTCAATGACAATCACCCCTTTCTGAGAGTTTCCATTTCAATAATAACAGAATCAGCAACAGAATTCTGCAACAAAGGCCCCGCCCCCGACGCGAGTCGGAAGCGGGGCCTGTTGTTGGTCAGACTGTGTTGTCACATATCTTCGTTGCGGGGATTGTTGTTGAGGATGCGGGTTTCCTGACGGGTGTCCTTGGTGCTGACTTTTTCATCGTCGGCAACATCGGTCTGCAGGCCGGGATACTTGTCGACATCCTCCCGATCGTCTACTTTTTTGACATCTTTTCTTTCCATAATCGTTATAAAACATTTTGATGAGTTATCTATTAATTTTACAACAACTATGGATTAAAGATAGTTTATTCCTCTATCGGCAGACGGTTGAGCTGCTCGATATAGTCGAGAAGCTGTTCACGGCCACGGCCGTCTTCGCTTGAGGTCAGGAACACGGGGGGAAGTTCTTCCCATGTCTCAAGCAGCTTGTTGCAATATTGCCTGACATTCCGTTTGCCGGCCTCGGGACCGAGCTTGTCGAGCTTGGTGAACACAATCGAAAATGGCACGCCGTTTTCTCCGAGCCAGTTGAAAAATTCAAGGTCGATTTTCATGGGAGCATGACGAGAGTCAATCAGTACAAACAGATTGGTCATCTGGGGACGGCCGAGAATGTATCCCTCAATCATCGTCTGAAGGTCGTCGCGCTGCGATTTCCCGCGACGGGCATACCCATATCCGGGCAGATCGACTATATACCACTCATCATTAATCAGAAAATGGTTGATAAGCAATGTCTTTCCCGGAGTCGCCGAGGTTTTGGCGAGTTTCTGCCGGCCGGTAAGCATGTTGATCAAGGATGATTTACCGACATTGGAGCGGCCGATGAACGCATATTCATGGCGGTTGCCGTCGGGGCATTTGTTTACACTTGTATTGCTTATTTCAAAACGAGCGGAATTGACAATCATAATTTTTAAATATTTGGTTAATCAAGCATAAGGCTCAACATTGGCCTTACAGCAGGGAAGTTAAAAATATCGCTGATGCGGGGCGACGAAAACACCATCGAGGTGAAAACGTCGACAGGCACATCAAAATCGAGACGAGCGGGAACCGCGTCCATGCGCGTCACGCTGCCGTCGGCGACATGGAAAATGCCGCTGTCAGCATCGCCGAGCAACCCGTCGGTCACCCTCAGGGTGCAATTCAGCCGCGGATAGGCCCGGGCGATTGTTTCAAGACACTTCTCCACATTGACAATGCGCCCCATGCCGCGCGGAATGAGCCGTCCGCCCATCGAGTCGTTGGGATGGCCGAAAAGCAGCACCGGCATATCGGAGTGACGGGCGCGCAACTGGCGCAAAGCGGCGGTGCGGGCATCGCGGCTGTCGCCCATCAGGTCAGTCACGAGCAAAGTGCCGTCCTTTACAACCGCCCATGCCATCGAGACGATGCGACGGCCGCAATCCTCGTCATCGACTGCCATGACGGCCATGTCTCCGCCATCTGACCTGAGGTCCTCGATTATATTGAAATAATCGCGCTCAGAGTGGAGAATGTAGCACTCGCGCTGATGCTGAAAACGATTGAACGCCTCGCGGCATTCGTCGCCAAGCACCTCGTCGATATAATGATACTCCCCCTCGACCGGAAACTGGTGAAAGGCGGTAAACCGCTGTTCCTTGACATAGAAGACCGTCTTGAAACCGAAAGCGGCATAATAGTAATAGAGAGCCTCACTGGCCGGAATAAGCGAGCACATCATGTCGCCACGTCCCGCCGACTCGCGGAGGGCGTCAAGCATGAGACGGCCCATGTAACCCTTGCCGCGCTGCTTGCGCTTGGTGGCGGCTCCGGCAATATAGCTTACTGGGACGCGGCCCCCGTGGAACGACATTTCAAACTGCCGCAGCATAAGCGCGCTGACCGGCTGTCCCTCATCGTTACACAGCAGCATTCCCTCGTCGTCGCTGTAGACGTTGTTGAAATACATCTCGACATACTCGGGAGAATCGCTGAAACTCTCGCGGTAGATGCGCTTTATCTCCTCTCTCTTATTCATAGTTAAAAACATTGACAATCTTTAATACTAAACGTCAGAATCAGAGAGTGGTTCGATTTCAATTGAGAATTGAGAATTGAAAATTGACAATTGCGGGTCTGCAATTCTCAATTCTCAATTCTCAATTCTCAATTTTTCAATTCTGATGCGCCGGGCGCAGGAGGTCGTTGACAGTCTTGACCGGGTTGAAGGTGGAAACGGGCACTTCGACAAAGACGGTGTTCCAGTCGCTCATCGCGCCGTTCCACAAGCCGGGAAGTTCGAGCGCGCGCAGTTCCTTGCCGTGGCTCGACTTGGACGAAATAAATCCGGTAGCGGGATCGACATACTGAGGCAGGTTGAACTTCTTGCCGTGAATATCCTTGATGTAGCACACAAGGTCAACAGGGTTGAAGTGGGTCGCGCTCGCCATCATCTCGCGGTAGTCCTCGCGCGAGGTATCGACCTGATGACTTTCAAGAATCTGGGGCGACGCGGTGCCGTCGGGGTTATAGGCAAGGAACGGGCCGCCGCCGGGTTCACCCTCGTTGCGCACCATGCCGCAGACACGGAGCGGACGCTGGAGCTTGCGACGGATGTAATCGACAACAGCGTCATCGTCAAGCGATTCGGCACCGGCATGGGTGATGTTGAGCGTGTCGGTCATGAACGCGAGCATCTCCTTGATAGTGTCGGGAGTAAAGTTTTTTTGGTCAAGCGCAATAAGGTACTGCTCGATTTTGTCGTGCACTTCCAAGAGGAGGCCGGCGATAACCTTCTTGTAACGTATTGTGTCGCCACGGCGTGAGTCGGGCACTACGTTGTCAATATTCTTGATGAAGACGACTGCCGAGTCGATGTCGTTGAGGTTTTCGATGAGCGCGCCGTGACCGCCGGGGCGGAACAAGGGATGGCCGTCCTCGATGAAGGGGGTATTGTCGGGATTGACGGCGATAGTGTCGGTCGAGGGTTTCTGCTCGCTCATGGAGATATTGAACTTCACACCTGTGCGGGCCTCGGTAGCGGGAACAACCTCGCTGAGCTTTTCCTCGAAAAGCCGGCGGTGATTGGTCGAGACAGTGAAATGAAGATTGACGACCCCCTTGCTGTTGGCAGCCGACTGCGCGCCCTCGGTCAGATGCTCCTCGACAGGCGTGCGCGAGCCGTCGGCATAGGAATGGAATTTGAGCAACCCCTTGGGAAGACCGCCGTAATTCATCCCTTCGGGCTTAACGATTGCAGCAATCACGTCGCGGTTGCGCCCCTCTTTGAGCAGCTCGTCAAGAGACTTGCCATAGAGTTTCTCGACGGCGGCACGAAGTTCGGGAAGGAAAGGCAGCTCGTCGATTTTTTCAATCAGGACAGCCACGGGAGAGCCGGGTTTAAGCTCGTCGGTACCCCCGTCGACATATTCAAAGAGGGCCTTGAACATGCGCGATGCCGCCCCCGACGCGGGGACAAACTTTGTAACCTCGCCGCCGTGGTCGAGATATTGCTGCCAGCGGCCGATAGCGGCCTCCTCCTCGGCAGGAGTCAGGCTCATGATACCGGCACCCACGCGGGCGGCATCCTTGATTGTCAGATATGGGAAACCCGTCACAAATCGCTGCAACTGTTCTTCAACTTGCCCGGGAGTCATCCCTTTGGCCTTGATGTATTCAAGATTTTCAGGTGTCATATTAATTGTTAGTTAGTCGTTAGTTCAGAAATTCGGTAGTATATCGTCGATTTATCGGTTCATGCGTTTTAAAAGATTATAGGAGGGCACTATGCCGAGCTCGCCTGCCTTGCTGAGGTCGGCGACACCCGCATCCTTGTTTCCGAGACGCAGGTAGGAATACCCCCGGTTATAGTAAGCCTCCCCGAGGTCGGGACGCAGTTGGAGCGCCTTGGTAAACGCGCTGATTGCCCCGGTGTAATCCTGAAGCTCGGCCAAGGCGACACCTTTGTTATAATAGGCCACAGCCATTTCGGGTGAGAGCTTTATAACCATGTCCAAGTCATCGAGCACGCCCTGCATGTCGCCGCGCAGGCTGCGCATGTTCTTGGCCTGTTCGGGAACCTGATTGTCACCGTCGGCCGAGGAGGGATTCCCACGGTCGCAATAGCGGGCATAGGACCTCACGAGGTAGGCGACCGTGAAGTCGGGGGTCAGGGCGATTGCCCGGTTCAGGTCGTCGATAGCTGCGGGATAATTGCGGGTGGTCATGAAATCCATAGCGCGCCCGAAGTAGTCGATGGCACGAGGCGTGTGGGTAGCGAGATAGGAATTATAATACTCGATCGACGAAAAATGGGACTGTATCGCGTCTTCGTCGCTCATTGACGGCTCGTGGTTGGTGACCTGCAACAGGTAACGCAGCATGCGGGTATAGTTAAGGTCATCGACCTCGCGGATATAGTCGCCGCTCTGTTTCAGCTCGGTGGGAGATGTATAGTAGGTGACCACAAACATAGGCTCAATCTCTACCGTGACATTGCGGTTCTGAACCTTGCCGCGAATGTTCTTGTTGTTGAACACGCGGTCATCGCGGGTGTTGTCGTCAATCGTTGTGAGCGAGGTGAAACGCCTCTTTACCTGTTCCTGTGTCTCGCTGTTCTCGGCTGTCAGCTCGGGAAACAACCCCTTGTCGGCATCGCCGTCCTCTGAAGCGTCCGATTTTTTCACGCGGGTCTGGGCCAGTTCCATCGAGCGGTCATAGTCGCGCTTGGCCGACGCAGTCTCGCCCCCGTGGCGGCGCTTGAGGTCGTAACGCAGAAAATAGGCGGCGGCAAAGTCGGGGAATGCCTCGATTACCTTGTCAAGGTCAGCGACAGCTTGGTCAAACTCGCCGATTTCGCCATAAAGCATCGCGCGGTTGTAAAGTGCCTTGTAGTCATCGGGTGAGAGGGAAAGAACCTGTGAAAAATCGTCGATAGCCTTGTTGGTGTCATGAACCTCGGCCCGCAGCATTCCACGGTTGAAAAGGGCGGCGGTATTCGTCGGATCCAGTTGGAGCGCGTAGTCAAAGTCGGCCATCGCGCCGAAATAATCGTCGAGCAGATACTTGACGTATGCGCGGTTTATAAAGAACCCGGGATACTGCGGTTCGAGCTTGATGGCCTCGTTCATGTCATCCAGCGCAGCCTGATAATCCTTTGTGCTGTTGATGTTTATATCGGCGCGGATTATATATCCGTTGATTGCGTTACGGTTGATTTCAAGTGCCTTGTTTATGTCGGCAAGCGCGCCGACGGTATCGGTCCTTTCAAGGCGCAGGCGGGCGCGGCCGACATATCCGCCCTCGAATCCGGGATAGGATTTCAACAACGCCTCATAGGTTGCCGACGCACCGTCGAGGTCGCCCACATCCTGCTGGGCCAATGCCTTGTTATACATCAGTCCGCGACTCTCGGGAAGCTGCTCGAGAGCGTGGTCATAGTCCTCGATGGCCTCCTTGGTGAGACCCATGTTCTGACGAGCCACCCCGCGCACCTCGTAGGCATCGGTGATGAACGGGTTGCGCTCGATCGCCATAGTCGCGTCTTCCTCGGCTCCTCGGTAATCTTCAAGATTGAGCTTGGCGATAGCGCGGTAAAAATATGGCTGCGCGAGATATGGTTTGACGCTGATTACCTGATTGAAATACTGGATGGATAGAACATAGTCCTCAAAATAGAGGGTGTTGCGCCCGATGCGCATCACCTGATCCGTATTAATCTGCCCCCGGGCATGAAATCCGGGCGACAACAGCATCAGTAAGGTGAAAAATATATAGTATATACGTCGATTCATTATAATATCAATATAATCGACAAATATACGCATAAATTGCCACTTGCGGCAAAAATTTACTAAAATTTAAGAAACCGAGGCCCGAATCTTCACATATCAAGAAATTGTTTAAAACACCTTGATTGCGGGGATATACCGTTTGGGCTGCCGTTTCAGGTCGATAAGGATGCTGTCGAGATGGGCTGCGGTGTTGTTGAGGTTGTTGTAGAGGGCCGCGTCGTTGAGCAGCATGCCCAGTGACGAATTGGTCGAATTGAGCTGAGCAGTCGCGAGGTCGAGGTTGGCGGTAATCTCGTTGAGGTTGCGGAGGGTCGAGTCAATCGGGGCCGATTTGAGGTCCTCGGACAGCACGGCGAGCGCCGCTGAAATCTGTTTCAGATTGGCCGACATCTCGCTGACATTGGCCATCGAGGTATTGACATTCCCGACAATGGCAGGGACGGCCCCCATCGCCTTGTCGAGCCGGGCGGTCGAGGATTCAAGGTTGGCCATGATGTTGTCAAGACGGCTTATTGATGACATCAGGGCCGGATTGGCGGCAATATTGTTGGCGGCAATCAGCAACGAGTCGATGCGCGGGGCAATCTGCATGATTGTCGGCATCAGCTCGCCCGAGACAGCGTCCATCAGGCCGGCTTGGTTCTCCCCTATCAGTTTGTCGCCCACGGCATGCGTTTCACCCGCGGCTGCCATTTTCAATTCGATAGTCGCGGTGCCCAGCATGTCGGTCACGATGACGGCCTTGGTCCCGACAGGTACTTTCAGGTTCTTGTCAAGGCTGAGTTCAACGCTGATGTGCCCGGGATTGTTATATTCATACTGTATCTCCCTGACGACACCCACCTTGAAACCGTTGACGGTCACAGGGGCCGACTGGGCGAGTCCGGCGACATTGGTATAGGACACATAATAGTAGTTGGCGGCCTTGAACACGTTGATTCCCTTCAGATAGTCGATTCCGAAAAACAGGACAAGGAGCGACACGATGACTGTCAGGCCGATAATAGTTTCTTTGGTAAAAATCTTTTTCATCTTCTTTTATGCTGAATTACTTGATGCGCTTCCCGTCACGCGTCTTGATAATAAACGCTTGAGGAAACGACTTTTTCACCTTTTTCAATATTTTTTGCGCCTCGGCCATCGAGGTGGTCGAGCCGTGGGTGTACTTGACGAGGCCGCCGTCGCGGTAACTTTCGACCGGCGAGAGACCTTTCAGCCGCTTGTCACCCCGGCGCAGCTCTGAATCGGATGTCAGGAACTGCACCTTGTAGACAATCTTCCCCTGCGCGGCAGCCGGCGCGGAAGTCTCTGCCTCCGCATCCTCGTTGTCTCCCGCGTCATTTGCCACGACCGGCGACTGGGCGGCTATTGTTGTCTTGCCGTTGCTGCCGCGGTATTTCTTGATGCCGTTGAAAATCGAGCGCGCGAGTTTGTCCTGCCCCGATGCCGAGGACATGAATTTTTCCTGTGTGGGATTGCAGATGAAATCCAGCTCGACAAGTATGGCGGGCATACCGGTCTTTACAAGCACCCAAAACGGGGCCTGTTTAACGCCGAGGTTGCGACGGCCTGCCGTGGCGACAAACTCGTTCTGTACCGCCTGTGCAAGGTTTATGCTCTGGTCGAGGTTGTTGTGCTGCATCATCTCAAACATTATATAGCTCTCGGCCGACGAGGGGTCAAATCCCTGATAGGTCGTCGAGTAATCCGATTCGAGCTTCATAACCCCGTTTTCGCGCATGGCCACTTCGAGATTGGCGTTGCTGCGGCTCAGACCGAGGGTATAGACAGCCGCGCCGTTGATTGTCTTGCGCTTTGGCGACTTCTTGTCGATCGAGTTGGCATGGATGGAGATAAACAGGTCGGCCTTGGCCTTGTTGGCGATGTCGCAACGCCCCTGAAGGGTGACAAACCGGTCGTCGTCACGGGTCATGACCACCTTTACATCCTTCATCTCCTTGTTCAGCAGTTTGCGCAGTTTCAACCCGACGGCGAGATTGACTGTTTTTTCATTGGTTTTGTCACCGAGCGCGCCGGCATCCTTCCCTCCGTGACCGGGGTCAATCACGACCACAAAGTCACGGGCCTGAACAGTCGGCACAGTCATGGCGACCATGAAGACAGCAACCGTGACAAGACGCAATATGTAGGTTCGCAAAGTGTCCATAACCTCAAATTATCACGCAAAGGTAGTAAAAGATGACCTAATTTGGGACAGTTTCACTATATTTTTATTCCCAATTGCGAAATTATGTCTAATTTTGGCCAATGAAGTGAGATTGAAAAATGAAACAAATAACTATAATATCGATACTGGCCGCGCTGATGTGGTCATGCAGCAGCGACAACGCCGGTTATGAGCCTGTCAGGATTCACCGCCTCGACCGCGCGCTCGCGTCGGGCCGTGTCGAGACAGTCGATTCCATGCGCGATGCCGCCGAGGCTCTTTTTGCCGTCACCGGGCGCGGGGTGGTCAACGGGGAAACAGTAGCAGAATATGCCGCCGACCGCGCCACGACATTCTATATGCCAGACATCGAGCAACGACTCCCTTCGCTCGACTCGGTTGAAAATGCTCTCGGGCGCATATATTCCCTGTTTGCCGAAAAGCTCTCCGAGGCCCCGCGATATGAAATCTACGGCACAGTCCTCCCCTACAACCAGTCGCTGTTTTTCAAAGACTCCATGCTTTTCATCGGCCTGAACCATTATCTCGGGCCCGATTATGAGCCTTACGGGCACTTCCCCGGGTTCATCCGCCGCGACAAGCGGGCCGAGCGTCTCCCCGTCGATGTCGCCGAGGCTGCCGTGAAGGTAGGATACCCGTTTTCGCCCGATACGGCCTATCCTACCGTGCTCAACCGCCTCCTCTATGAGGGCGCGGTGGTCGAGGCGGTCATGCAGGCCGCAGGTGTCGACGAGGCCGCCGCACTCGGCTACCCACGCGACGAATGGCAGTGGATGACCGCCAACGAGCGGCAGGCATGGGACGCGCTGATTACCCGCAGCCTCCTTTACAGCACCGACCCGGCCATCGCGCGGTCGCTAACCGCTCCCGCCCCACACACGACATTGCTCAACCCCGAAAGCCCCGGCCGCGCCGGACGGTTCACCGGATACAGGATTGTCGCGGCCTACCTCCGCGCCAACCCCTCGGCGACACTCGCCGACATCCTCTCGCCCGGTTTCTACATGAACCCCGACGCGCTACAAAAATCAAGCTATCGGCCTTAAAAATATGTTATACAACATACAAATAACAAATTTTAACCAAGCCGTTAAAACCCGCTGTAGGAGCGGGTTTCAAGAGTCAACAAACAGCTAACAGGGTGATAGTGAGACCCATATTTTGGCCGTTTGCCAAAACTTTTGTACCTTTGCAGCGTAATAACAAATGATGGAGACTTGTAGAGACAAGTTTCTCGCCGAAAATCGGCAAGGTTTCAGTCAGGGTATCGAGGCGGTGCACAACCCCTCCCACGCCTGCTAAACCTCAAGTCAAATATAAATTATGTTTTAATGAAGAAACCAATGTCTATCATTGCGATCTTCGCCGTTCTTCTTCTTTCAGTATCGGCTCGTACCGAGCGTGCCGTTCAAGCCGCCGAAGGCTTCACCGCCCCGCAATTTGAAATCAACAGCGATTCATCATCTGTTTCGCTGGCCGGTCTGAAAGGGCGTTACGTCCTGCTCAACTTCTGGGACTCTACCGACGCCGTGTCGCGTATCGCGACTGCCGACTACGACGCTTTTGCCCGAAGCCTCGGCAATGAAGAACGATTTTGTCTCTTGTCGGTCAACCTCGACCGTAGCGAGCGCCTCTTTCGTGAGATAGTGCGTAGAGACAATCTTAGCGCGGAATCGCAGATGCACCTCAGCCCGACGGAGGCCGCAAAAATCATCACCGACTACCGTCTCGCCCGAGGCAATTGCTCTTTCTTAATCAATCCCGAGGGGAAAATCGTTGCCGTAAACCCCGATGCAGCTTCTCTCGCGGAACTTATCTGAGAAACTACCTAAACGTGAATTAGCAATCAATTATCACGTCGTATCAAAAACCTCCCGCCGCCCGGTCTTCACCGACCGCCCGACGGGAGTTTTTTATTACCATGTTAGAACATGGATTGAAAAAAGCGACATTATCACATTACACCCGCCTTTTTCAAGCATTACCTTTGCGGAAAAAACAAAACAGCCATGACAACGACAAAATCCACCCCCTACCTCGTCTCTGACCGCGCTTTCCGCATCATCCTGACCGAGGTCATCGAGCATCTCACCATCGAAAGCGTCTCACCCGAGTGCTTTTACGCCGTCATCACCCTCGTAAAAACCTACCTGACAGAAGGCACCGTGTGCGACGAAACACTCAGCAGCCTCCCCGCCTGCGGCTACACGGTATTTCTGACCTTCCGCGACATGATTGACAAGTCAATCCGCCGCGCCCGGTCGGCACGAGCCGCAGCCGCCCGCCGCAAGGAAAAGAAAACCGCCACTGCCCGCATAAACGACACCGGCCAAGACCGCCCGTTCCAACCCGACACATGGCCGCCTCAGTCAGCCGAAGAACCCGGCCCGATGGTCAGAGACCTACAGGAGATTTTCTTCGGACACAGAGCGCGCCCGGTCATGTGACCCTCTGACGTCAGAACCTCAAAGACACCGGCTATTTCGCCTTAATCGCAACACTTGATTTCTTTAGGCCGGGAGCGCGGGCTGTGAGGGTGATTGTGCCGGGACGGGTGGATGACTTGACAACGGCAAGCGCGCGCCCTTTCCATGTGGTGCGCGAGGTGTCGCAATAGCTCGCAGTATCCTTGAGATTGGCGCTCCCGGTAGCTATTACCGCGCCCGGGCCCGAGATAGAGAAGTCAATCGCAGTATCGGCATCGGGCACAACGTTGCCGTCACGGTCAAGCAGCTCGGCCACGACATAGACAAGGTCCTGATTATTTGAGGCGACCGCCCGGCGGTCGGCAGTCAGGCGGATAGCGACAGGCTTACCGGCAGTATTGACAACCGCCTCCTCCCCTATGCGGCGCCCGTCGGCATCAAGAGCCACGGCGCGCAACTGACCGGGTGAGTAGGCAACAGGGAAGACTGCCCGATAGCCGTTGTCACGCGACATCGCAGCGGTTCCCACTTCCTTTCCGTTGAGATAGAGAGCCACGCGGGGATGACGCGACACGACCTCGACATCAACCGTTTTCCCTTCCATTCCGGGCCAGTTCCATGATTCCCATGTCGGGTACACGCCCCACATTGTCTCGCGGATTTCGCCATAATAGCCGTCGGGCTCGCGCACGGCGAGATGGATTGACGGAACCGAGTCATAGAGTGCCTGACGGTAATAAGATATCGGCTTGCGCCAGCCGGTGAGGTCGATGTCGCCGCAATAGGCACCGTGCCAAGGCCACTGGTCGCGGTGGAAATGCTCGCCCTCGCTGTCTCCTTTGTAATAAAACCGCCCTATGCCCGACTCGCCGAGATAGTCGATGCCAGTCCACACGAAATCACCGATTATATAGGGATGATCGGCAACCATCTTGTAATTGGAGAACGCGTCCCGGGGGTAACTCTCGGTCTGCCACATAACACGCGACGGCACTCGCTCGTGATCTGACTCGGCTTTGTGTATCATGTAGTTGTATCCCACGATTTCATGCTGTGCGGCGAGCGGGTCATAAATCTCCCAGTCGCTATCCCATGATGCGAGAGCCGACGTTACAGGACGAGTCGGGTCAATCGAGCGGCACAGGTCGCCAAGCTTGCGGGCCGTGGTGACAACCTCGATTTTCTTGCGCTCGATGACCTCGTTGCCGATACTCCAGCACATAATCGACGGATGGTTGCGGTCACGCAGAACCATCGCCTCGAC
Organism: Porphyromonadaceae bacterium UBA7042; assembly: GCA_002494015.1. Classification (GTDB taxonomy): domain Bacteria; phylum Bacteroidota; class Bacteroidia; order Bacteroidales; family Muribaculaceae; genus Duncaniella. The sequence continues at coordinate 40,036 of DLAR01000102.1, forward strand.
ATCGCGCTGCCACCATGCGTCAAAATCCTTGGAATAATCGTGAGGGGTCTTCATGTCACGCCACCCGTCAAAAATCTCGTCAATCACAATCAGTCCCTGACGGTCACACTCGTCAAGAAATGCAGGCGACGGAGGATTGTGGCTCGTGCGCACGGCATTGAATCCGGCCTCTTTCATCAGTCTGACCTTCCGGGCCTCGGCATCGTCATAGCTCCGCGCCCCGAGGATGCCGTTGTCATGATGGACACAGCCACCGTTCAGAACTATCGGGCGCCCGTTGAGCATCAGTCCTTTTTCGGCCGAATATTCAAACTTGCGCACACCGAAAGTCTCAGTCGCCGCGTCAAGCACTTTCCCGTCCTTGCCGACAATCTCGATTTCGGCCTGATAGAGCGACGGCGACTCGGGACTCCACAAAGCGGGGCCGGCAATCGGCACTGACACGGAAAACACCCCGTCATCGCCCACCGTCACCGGCCGCGACGCGACTGTTTTCCCGTCGCTGACAATCGCCACAACGGCTGTTGCCCCCATGCCGTTCCTGACAACGCCGCGCACCGTCACATCAGCCGACAACGGACTGACATCAGCCGTAGTGACTGCAACGCTCCACGGCTCGACAAATGTCTTGCCCGAACTCAGCAACCACACATGACGGTAGATGCCCGAGCCGGAATACCACCGGCAATTTTTCTGCTGCGAGTTGTCAACGGTGATTTCGACAAGGTTCTCCCCCTCTTTCAACGCCGGGGTGATGTCATAGATCATCGACGAGTAGCCATAGGGGCGGAAACCGATGGTATTACCGTTGACAATGAGGGTCGAGTTCATGTAGGCACCCTCGATGTAAAGGCTATGATTCTTGGAGAGGTCGGCGGCTGTCATGTCGAGCATCTTGCGGTATGCCCCCTTGCCGGTGCGCAGATAGCCGCCGTCGTTTCCGGCGGGCGCAACGCTGTCAAAGTCAAATGTCACGCTCCAGTCATGCGGGAGGTCCACGCGTTCCCATCGGTCTGAACCGTCAAGCGAGAACTGCCAGCCGTCATCAATGAGCTGACGCTCCACGGCGGTCACCGTCAGTGGCAGCAATAATGCCGCCTGCAAAAGTATCTTTTTCATGTTCAATTAGTGGGGGTTACGGGACGGATTGTACCGTCAGGGTTAAAACTAAGGCGGTCAATGCACACTTGGCGGTGGATGCCCGGAGCTTTGTCGCGGTCGATATAGTCTTTATTGATACGGTGATAAACGATGCGCCATTCATCGGTACCGGGAATATTGATTACCGAGTTATGGGCCGGACCGTAGATTTCCTTGCCGGGATTCTGACTGAGTATCACCGGCTCGTCGGCCACCTTTATCCTGCCGAGCGGCGAATCACCCGTCCCGTAGGCCACATGATAATTAGGCGAGCCGGTATCATCGACCGACCACATATAATAATACATTCCGTCGCGATAGAAAACATAAGGGGCCTCGCGGAAAGCATGAGTTTCAAGCGTCCCTCCTTCAGGAGTCATGACCGTGACAGTCTCGGGGTCAATAGAGACCAAGTCGCCGTTCAGCTCGGCGCCCGCCATGTAGCCGTTGCCCCAGTAGAGAAAATATTTCCCCGAAACAGGGTCACGGAACACATCCACGTCAATCTGCTGCCCTCGGCCAGTGGGAGAGTCAGCAACAATCGGCCTTCCCGAATCAATGAACGGCCCCGCCGGGTCATCGCTCACCGCCACCCCGATTTCTTTTCGGTCAGTCTTGGGATTGTGGCCGCTGTAATAGAAATAATACCGGTAGCCGTCACCCTCCTTGCGCTCGATAATGGCAGGGGCCCAAGCATTTCCGGTAGACCACGGCACCTGTTCCGACTTCAGGTCGAGAATGACACCCTCGTCGGTCCAGTTGACCAAATCGGTCGACGAGAACACGCTAAAATAATGACCGCCCCACCCCGGCACGCCGTCGGTGGTCGAGTAGATATAATACTTCCCCGTTTTTTCCGAAAAAAGAATCTCGGGATCGGCATGGAAATCAGGCAGAATCGGATTATGGCCGTTGGAAAGAGCCGAAAGCTCCATCTCAGCCGAAGCAGGAACAGTAACGGCACCGTCAGCCGCAGCACACACCCACAGCGACAGCACTGAAATAGTAGCTAAACTAAATATTCTCATAACTGTATTTTTTCATGGTTTTCATCTGCAAAAATACAGAAAAATCCCGAAACACACCTCCTCTGAAAACTGAAGAAATGGGGATGGACGTTAAATTTTTTAATGCAGGTAAACTATTATGACACGGAAATGTGTTATTTTTGTATTGTAATTATTGTATGTGTGATGACAGAGGAAAGGAATAACGATACCCGAAAGCCTCCCGGCACCGATGAAAAACAGCCGTGGTGGAGGCGCGCCGTTGACTTCGGGACAAGGGTGTGGGACTATTGCGCCGAGGGTGTGTGGGAAGACCCGCGCCGCAACTGGAAGGTCAACGTCGTCAAGACGCTGAATCTGACCGTGCGCTCCTTCCTCAACAGCGACCTTCAGTCCAAGTCGTGCGCGATGACTTACCGCACTATGCTGGCCGTTGTTCCGGCACTGGCACTGCTTTTTGCCATCGGACGCGGATTCGGATTTCAGAATCTCGTGCAGGGAGAGCTGTTCAAGTATTTCCCGGCACAGCAGAAAGCGCTCGAAACCGCGCTCGGTTTTGTTGACTCTTATCTCGCGCAGGCATCTGAAGGAATATTTGTCGGTGTGGGCATCGTGTTCCTGTTGTGGACTTTGATTTCCCTGCTGATGAATGTCGAGGATGCCTTCAACTCGGTGTGGGGAGTGGCGACAGGTAGGTCGATATGGCGCAAGGTGACTGACTACACGGCCATTTTGATCGTGCTGCCGGTATTGATGATCTGCTCGGGGGGCATCTCTATTTTCATGTCGGGCGCCCTGCAGAAAATTCTGCATTTCGGATTCATGACGCCATTTGTCACATTTCTGCTCGACTTCGCATCCTACTTTTTCTCATGGCTGTTCTTTACAGGCGCTTATATGCTGATACCCAACACAAAAGTAAAATTTGCCAACGCCGCTGTCGCCGGAGTGCTTGCGGGAACCTCGTTCCAATTGCTCCAGTGGGTATTTGTGTCGGGACAGATGTATGTGGCGAAATACAACGCCATCTACGGCAGTTTCTCTTTTCTTCCGTTGATGCTGATATGGCTGCAGCTGACGTGGCTTATCACCCTCACCGGGGCATTGGTCTGCTGTTCTTCCCAAAACATCTTCCGGTTCAGTTTCGAGAAACAGATCAACGGAATCTCGCTTGACTACCGCCGCCGCGTGTGCCTCGCAATCATGACAGTCATTGTGAAACGGTTCAAGGACAACATGCGCCCCATAACCGGCGAAGACCTTACGGGCATATACGGTTTCCCGCCTCGGCTGATCGACCTTGTCGTGGCGCGCCTGCTCGAAACCGGACTCATCGTCAGGATAGCCACGCCCGACAAAAACACCCCTGCGCCGCTGATTCCCGCCATGAGTCCCGAAAACTATACCGTCGCCCGCGTCATCTCCACGTTGCGCAAATGGGGCTCGGGACAGTTCATACCCGGGTTTGACCGGCGTTTCGGCCCGATAAACGAGATTCTCGACACCATAAACGAGAAACTTGCCGGCGAAGACGAAAACATCCCTCTCACCGACATTGACATAAAAGTTTAATCTCACTTTTTTATTTTTATTAAAAAATCATGAAAGAACCAATCGCAACCAAAGCTGCCCCGGCAGCAATCGGCCCTTACAGCCAAGGCATCAAATGTGGCTCAATGCGCTTTATCTCGGGACAGATTCCCGTCAATCCCGCTACCGGCGAAGTTCCCGAAGGCATCAAGGCCCAGACCGAGCAGTCTATCGCCAACATCAAGGCCATCCTTGCCCAGACCGGCATGACTCTTGACAATGTGTTAAAGACAACCGTATTCCTCGCCGACATGAGCCTCTTCGGCGAAATGAACGAGGTCTACGGACGTGAGTTCACCGAGCCCTATCCCGCCCGCTCGGCCGTCGCCGTCAAGGAACTTCCCAAGCAGGTCCTCGTCGAAATCGAGGTAATAGCCGCCGAATAAGCAGTCTGACCGATTAGACACGTTTTTTGAATGTTTTCCAGTCTCCCGCATTGGAAAACATTCTTTATTTTTGCAGTGTCAAATAAAATCAACGCACCATGAAACGCTATAATGTCATCACATTTCTAATCGGACTGCTTTTTCCATTGACAGCCGCGTCAGAGACTTGCTCGCTCAATTTCGGCAACGCGGTAAAATTTAACGACGACTGGAAATTCATTCTTGCCGACAGTTCGGCCATGTCCCTCCCCGACTATGACGATTCCCGGTGGCGGCAACTCGACCTGCCACATGACTGGTCAATCGAGGGAAGGCTGTCGCCGTCGCTGAACAGTTGCACCGGGTATCTGCCGGGAGGCATCGCGTGGTATCGCAAAACATTCGGGTTCACCCCCGACGGGCAGAACCATTTCATATATTTTGAAGGAATCTACAACCGCAGCGAAGTCTATCTCAACGGGCATCTGCTTGGGAAACGCCCCAACGGATATGTGTCGTTCTACTATGACCTGACGCCATACCTTAAAGAGGGAGAGAATGTAATGGCCGTGCGCGTAGACCACAGCCGCGAGGCTGACTCGCGATGGTATACCGGCTCGGGAATATACCGCGACTCGTGGATGGTAACCGCCGGCGACACCCGCTGGGATGCATGGGGCACCGGGTGGAAAGCCACGTCGATAACCGACAGGAAAGCGACTATAGAAGTCGACGTGAAAGCTGTCGGCCCGTCAGGGAAAGGCCGGCTGAAGGCTGTGGCGACAATCACCGACGCGGATGGCAATGTGGTAGCCCGGAAATCTAAAAACATAGCTGCCGGGGAACGTTCAACCATAAACATGGCAATTGCCGACCCCCGGCGGTGGGATATCGACTCGCCCTATCTCTACACGCTCGTCACCCGACTGTATGACAACGGCCGGGAGGTTGACCGCAGCGAGTGCCGGATAGGGTTGCGCACACTGGAATTTGACCCCGACAATGGTTTTGCCATAAACGGGCGCAATATAAAGGTCAAGGGTGTGTGCCTGCACCACGATGCCGGGGTTCTCGGCGCAGTGGTCCCGCGCGACGTGTGGGCGCGGAGGCTCGACAACCTGAAGGCTATCGGGGCCAACGCCATACGCATGAGCCACAACCCGCAGGCCCCGATGCTGTATGACCTGTGTGACGAAAAAGGGTTCCTCGTCATGGACGAGGGGAGCGACGAATGGGAATTCCCCAAGCGCAAGTGGGTCGAAGGGTGGAACAAGGGCACTCCGAAATATGAGGGTTCGTATGACTTCTTTGAGGAATGGATCGAGACCGACGTGGCCGACATGGTGCGCCGTGACCGCAACCATCCGTCGATATTCCTCTGGAGCGTCGGCAACGAGGTCGATTACCCCAACGACCCGTATTCCCACCCTGTTCTCGACGGTAAAAACTCATCGATAAACCAGCCGATGTATGGCGGCTACAATCCCGATGCGCCCGACGCGGCCCGTATCGGCGAGATTGCAAAACGCCTCGCGGCCGTAATACGCGGCATTGACGATTCCCGCCCGGTGACAGGCGCGCTTGCAGGAGTCGTAATGTCAAATGAGACCGAATATCCCCGCGCTGTCGATGTCGTGGGCTACAACTACACCGAAAACCGTTATGCCGAGGATCATGCCGCCTACCCCGACCGCATTATCTACGGCAGTGAAAACGGGCAGGGATTTGATGCATGGAAAGCAGTGCGCGACAATGACTATATTTTCGGGCAGTTCATCTGGACCGGCACCGACTATCTCGGCGAGTCGGGACAATGGCCGTCGCGCGGACTCAACACGGGGTTGCTCGACTTCGGCAGTTTCCCCAAACCCCGCGGACACTTCCGCGCCGCGCTGTGGTGTGACCGCCCCGTCACCTATGTCGGCGCCTATCCGGTCACCCGCCGCTCAGGCGGTTGGGTATCAATTGACGCACCGGCGGTGTGGAACCATGAACCGGGACAGACGGTCAGAGTCGTGAGTTACACCAATGCTCCCGCCGCACGGCTTGAACTGAACGGCCGGCAGGTCGGAGATACCAGACCTCACAACGACACTACGGGTATAATCCACTGGGACATACCGTTTGAGCCGGGAACACTTGTCGCCCACGGAGTAGACACTGACGGCACAATCCTGTCATCTGACACCATCGTGACCTCAGGACGTCCCGCAGCCCTCCGCATTACCGCTCTCGGCCCTACGACGCTTGAAAGCCATGAAAATGTCGCCCATGTCCTTGTCGAGGTCGTTGACGACAACGGCAACCCCGTCACCCTTGCCGACAACAATATTACCTGCCGCATAGAGGGCGGCACGGTGAAATTGCTCGGACTGGAAGGGTCAGACAACACCGACATGGGCGATTACCGCGACAACCGCCAGCGGGTCTACGGAGGGCGCCTTCTTGCATATCTTGCTCCGGTCAAGAACACTCACGGCCCCTCGACTGTTAAATTTACCTCACCGTTGCTTAATGGCGGTGAAATAACCATCAATGTAAAATGAGTCTTAACTATACACCCGACAATATCACCTCTCTCGGACAAGACGAGGTGTTTGTATTCGGCAGCAATCTTGCCGGAATCCATGCAGGCGGAGCCGCCCGTGTCGCCCGCGAGCGTTTCGGCGCCGTGATGGGACAGGGAGTCGGCATGCAGGGACAGTCCTACGCCATTCCCACCATGTTCAAGACAGTAGATGAAATAAAACCCTATGTCGACGATTTCATCGACCTTGCACGCGAATGGGACCAGACTACGTTCTATGTCACCCGCATCGGCTGCGGCATCGCCGGATTCACTGATGAAGAAATCGCCCCTTTGTTCCGCGATGCCCTTTCGCTCTACAATGTCCGCCTCCCCGAATCTTTTGTGAAAATACTGGAGAAGAACTGATTTGTAGGATATGTAAAAAACGGGAATCGTTGCAGAAAGTTTCTTTTGCAACAATTCCCGTTTTTTATTCAACCACCCTGTTAGCGTCGGATGATTACTTTCTCGGCTTTTTCACCCTGCACCCTCAAAAAATGAAGCTATGCAGGTGAAAATTGCGTTCCGACTTTGACTTTAGGCTTAAAGTCTCGAAAAAAATTGTAACTTTGCATCTCAAACGCGCTTGCGCAGACAAATGACCGCTCAATGTAAGCAACTACTTATATTCAACATATTAAGAAACTTCCTTGTAGTCGCAAAAGGTTTGGTCGCCTGTCTGCCTACGAAGAAGTTCTTTTGTCAAATAATGAGACATAATTATAATCTCGGCTTCATATCTGATAATGATATTTTCGAGCATGTGAAGTTGACCGTCGAATCGTACAGGCGCGAAATCACTTTGTTGCAATTCAACGAAAATATTGTTGACCCTGTCAAACTTACGTTTGATTCAAAGGTTTATGGCAAGACTATCCAACAAGCGATTGAGGATGAATGTTTCCGTCAAATTGACAAAAGTAATTCTAATCGAATCGGTTACTTCCATCAGAATCTCTTTCGTTACGCAGGAAACGGATGGGTAGTGCCTTCACAAGGTTTTGATGTGGAGAACGACGAGCGTCATATTTATGTAGAGTTAAAAAATAAGCATAATACAATGAACTCAGCATCTTCTCAGAAAACTTATATGAAGATGCAAGCTAAGTTACTTGATGATGATCAAGCAACTTGCTATCTTGTCGAAGCTATTTCCACGAAATCAAAAGATGACACATGGCGAATCACCTTAGACAAGAAGCCCCGTTCCCATAATCGTATTCGTCGCATGTCAATGGATAAGTTTTATGAACTTGTTTTCGGCGACCCAAAAGCGTTCTACAAGCTTTGTATGGCTCTACCGCAAATCATCGAAGATGTTGTTAGCGAAAACGAAGCTCTTGCGCTCAACAACACCGTATACGAAGAACTCACCAAAGAACATGCAGACCTTCTTACTGCGCTTTATCTTTTAGCGTTCTCCACCTACGAAGGTTTCGATCAAATTGCAGCCAAATAAAATGCAGGGTAGGACAATCTCTATTAATAATTTTGCCGACCTTCTCGGAGTCTCAAGAGCCACTGTTGATATATGGATTCGCAGTGGCAAATACCCTGTGCATACACTTTCTGATGGCAAGCGTTATTTCTATCTTGACGATGTCAAGACAGCACCGGAAGTCGCAGCTATGTTGTCAACTAAATGGAATGACGAGATAGACGTTACTCCATCGTGCAACTTTACCTCCGCTGAACTTTTCGCAGGTGGTGGCGGCTTGGCACTCGGAATGGAAAAGGCTGGTTTTCATCATGTTCTCCTAAATGAATTTGACCATAGCGCTTGCGAGACACTGCGCCGCAATCGTCCAAATTGGAATGTTATTGAGGGTGATGTTCACGACATCGACTTTACTCCTTTCCGTGATAAAATCGATTTTCTTTCCGGAGGTTTCCCTTGTCAAGCTTTTTCGTATGCCGGCAAACGTCTTGGTTTCGAGGAAACAAGAGGCACTTTATTTTTTGAACTCGCTCGTGCGGTTAAAGAAATTCAGCCGAAAGTCTTTATGGGCGAGAATGTCCGTGGATTGTTTGAACATGATAACGGACGTACCTTACAAACAATTAAGGATGTTATAGCCGAATTAGGCTATACGCTTATTGAGCCTCGTGTCCTGCGTGCGATACAATACGATGTTCCTCAAAAGAGAGAGCGTCTTATTCTTATTGCCATACGCAACGACATCGCGCCTCATGTAGATTTCAAATGGCCTGATGTTTGTACTTCCGTAAGAACCCTTAGAGATGCTTTTTTTGCAGGCGAGCTATTCAACACCGATGTTCCGATGTCCGAGGGGCAAAAATACCCGGAATCTAAATACAAAGTGATGCAACTTGTCCCGGAAGGTGGCGATTGGAGAAATCTACCCGAGGAAGTGGCTCGTGATTATATGAAAGGCAGTTATAATCTTGGCGGCGGTAAAACCGGAATGGCTCGCCGCCTTGCCATGGATGAACCGAGTCTTACCCTTACTTGTGCCCCTGCTCAAAAGCAAACTGAACGCTGCCACCCAAAAGAGACCCGGCCACTTACTGTTAGAGAGTATGCTCGTATTCAAACATTCCCGGACGACTGGCAGTTCTGCGGCAATTTAACTGCTCAATACAAACAAATTGGAAATGCAGTTCCTGTTAACCTTGCATGGGCTATTGGTCGTTCTCTTATAAGGCTCTTTAATGATATAGCTAAGTTAGGTCTAATCAGCAAAGATATTAACATAAGTTCTACTCGCCACTACACCAAACTTCACGGAATTTTTGAGGGCATAGTTTGTGCTAAGAAAGCAGAGTATTTATCTTCTTCGCAAAAATAATGGCGTTGCGGCTCAGAATTTCTCACTGCTCAACTGAATTGGACTGAACATTATCAGGAACGCAAAAGTGTCATCAATGGGTGTCAAAGGACATAGAAAGGAAGCGGGATGGGACAATGACTGTCTGCTTTATGCATTAAAAAGTTTTGACATTGTAAAAAATTAAGATGCGTAACCCGTGACCACAAGCTGCCGTCACTTGCTCACTTGGCGGATTTTTATTAATTTTGCACCGTAATTTTGCCTGCCCGCAAGACGCGCCGGCTTTTTACGTCTAAATTTAATCAAATATATAACTGCCCGCGCGGCAACCAACCAACAATTATCACATGGTCGTATTCTTCAAAAAGGGTGCCAATCTCATTATCGCAGTTGAGACTGACCACCGGTTCGATGAACTTGAAAAAGAAAAATTGACATGGCTCTTTGACGGCGCACGTCCGTTGTCGGCAACTTCGGTCAAAGGACGATTCGTCGGTCCTCGCAAGGAGATGATAACCCCGTGGAGTACCAACGCAGTGGAAATCACCCAGAACATGGGACTCAAAGGAATAACCCGCATCGAGGAATTCCATCTCACCCGCGACGAGAATCCGGCTCATGACAAAATGCTGTCGCGAGTATATGAAGGCTTGAACTCCAAGGTGTTCACCACCTCCCATGTAGCCGCTCCCATCGAGTATATCGACGATATTGCCGAATATAACAAGCGCGAAGGTCTCGCACTCAGTCCCGAAGAAGAAGAATATCTGCGCGGACTTGCCGAGCGTCTCGGCCGCCCGCTGACCGACAGCGAGGTTTTCGGTTTCTCACAGGTAAACAGCGAGCACTGCCGCCACAAGATTTTCAACGGCAGTTTCGTTATCGACGGCGAGGAAAAACCTCTCTCGTTGTTCAAGCTCATCAAAAAGACTTCGCAGGTCAACCCCAACACACTTGTCAGCGCCTATAAGGACAATGTGGCGTTTGTAAAAGGCCCGACTGTCGCGCAGTTTTATCCCACCAACCCCGACCGGGCCGATTACTTCGAGGTGCGCGACCTTGACACAGTGCTTTCGCTGAAGGCCGAGACCCACAACTTCCCGACCACTGTCGAGCCGTTCAACGGAGCCGCGACCGGCTCGGGCGGCGAAATCCGCGACCGCCTCGGCGGAGGACGCGCCAGTCTGCCCCTCGCAGGAACAGCCGTCTACATGACATCCTATCCCCGCATGAGCGAGCAGCACCGCTGGGAACTGATGATGAATCCCCGCGCGTGGCTCTATCAGACGCCTTGCGAAATTCTCATCAAGGCATCCAACGGCGCGTCGGACTTCGGCAACAAGTTTGGCCAGCCCCTCATCTGCGGTTCGCTCCTGACATTCGAGCATGACGAAAACGGCCGTATGTATGCCTACGACAAAGTCATCATGCTTGCCGGAGGCGTGGGTTATGCCGCTGCAAAAGACGCCATCAAAGGCACCCCCGAGCCGGGGCAGGCCGTCGTGGTGATGGGCGGTGACAACTACCGCATCGGCATGGGCGGCGGCGCCGTCTCGTCGGTCGAGACCGGCCAGTATGCGTCGGGCATCGAGCTTAACGCCGTGCAGCGCGCCAACCCCGAGATGCAAAAGCGCGTCTCCAACGTCATCCGCGCCCTTGCCGAAAACGATGACAACCCCATCGTGTCAATCCACGACCACGGTGCCGGCGGCCACCTCAACGCCCTCTCGGAACTCGTCGAGGAAACCGGCGGAAAGATTGACATCAACGCCCTTCCCATCGGCGACAAGACGCTGTCGTCCAAGGAAATCGTCGGTAACGAGTCGCAGGAACGCATGGGTATGGTGCTGAAGAAAGAAGATATTGAATATGTGCGCCGCATCGCCGATCGCGAGCGCGCCCCCATGTATGTTGTCGGCGAGACCACCGGCGACGACCGTTTTGTCTTCGAGCAGGCCGACGGAGTCAAGCCCATCGACCTCGGGATGAAAGACATGTTTGGCTCGTCGCCCAAGACAACTCTCACTGACACTACCGTGACCACTGCATACAGTGACGTGGAATATGACCCGGCCAATATCGGCCAATACGTCGCCGACGTGCTTTCGCTTGAAGGCGTGGCTTGCAAAGACTGGCTCACCAACAAGGTTGACCGCTCGATTACGGGCAAGATTGCCCGCCAGCAGTGTCAGGGCGAAATCCAGCTCCCGCTGAGCGACTGCGGCGTTGTCGCACTCGATTATTCAGGCACCAAGGGTATCGCCACCTCCATCGGCCATGCGCCTCAGGTCGCCCTCATCGACTCGGCCAAAGGCAGCGTCATGGCTGTCGCCGAAGCGTTGACCAACATCGTCGGCACCCCTCTGACCGACGGCATCCGCACCCTGTCGCTAAGCGCCAACTGGATGTGGCCGTGCAAGAATCCCGGCGAAGACGCGGCCCTGTATCGCGCCGTCGAGGCTTGCAGCGACTTCGCATGCGCCCTCGGCGTGAACATCCCCACCGGCAAGGACTCCCTGTCGATGACCCAGAAATATGGCGATGACAAGGTTTATGCCCCCGGCACCGTCATCATTTCGGCCGCCGGCGAAGTCACCGATGTCAAACAGACACTGACCCCCGTGTTGTCGCGCCGCGACTCGGTCCTCTATTACATCGACTTTTCGGGTGACGCGCTCCGCCTTGGCGGCTCGGCTTTCGCCCAGTCGCTTAACCGACTCGGAGCCGAGGCCCCGACAGTCACGGACCCGGCACTGTTTGTCAATGCATTTGACACCGTGCAGAAACTTGTCAAGAAAAACATGCTTCTTGCAGGCCACGACGTGTCGGGCGGCGGTCTTGTGACAACCTTGCTTGAAATGGCTTTTGCCAATACCGACGGCGGTATCGATATTTCGACCGAAGGATTTGCCGCAGCAGGCGAGACCGACCTCGTCAAGATTCTCTTTGCCGAGAACCCGGCCCTCGTAGTCCAAGCCGACGCCAAGAAGGCCGAGCGTGTCGAAGACATGCTCACCAAGGCCGGTGTCAGGTTCATCCGCCTCGGAAAGACAGCCGAAGGCCGCACCCTGACTGTCAGCCACAACGGCTCGGCCACCGTTCTTGACATCGACGCGCTGCGCGACGTGTGGTTCCGCACCAGCTACCTCATGGATGCGGTTCAGAGCGGCGAGGCATGTGCGCTTGCACGTTTTGAGAACTACAAGAGCCAGCCTATCCGTTACAGAATGCCTTCAGGGTTTGACGGCAAACTCGCATCGCGCGGCATAGCCCTGCGCCGCGACGGGCACGGTGACCGCGTCAAGGCAGCCATCATCCGTGAAAAGGGTGTGAACGGCGACCGCGAGATGGCCTACTCTCTCTATCTTGCGGGATTTGACGTGAAAGACGTGCACATGACCGACCTCATGAGCGGCCGCGAGACACTCGACGATGTAAACATGATTGTGTTCTGCGGCGGTTTCTCCAACAGCGACGTGCTCGGCTCGGCCAAAGGCTGGGCAAGCGGTTTCCTGTGGAACGACAATGCCAAGGCCGCGCTCAAGCGTTTCTATGACCGCGAGGACACCCTCTCGCTCGGTATCTGCAACGGTTGCCAGCTCATGATCGAGCTTGGCCTCATCAATCCCGAGCATCCGCGCAAGACCCGCATGGAACACAATGTCAGCCACAAGTTTGAATCGCAGTTCCTCGGCGTGACCATCCCGCGCAACAACTCGGTGATGCTCGGCTCGCTCGCCGGCAGCAAACTCGGTATCTGGGTCGCACACGGAGAGGGCAAATTCAACCTTCCCATGTCGATGGACAGCTATAACGTAGTTGCCAAATACAATTACCCGGCCTATCCGGGCAACCCCAACGGGTCCAAAGCCTCGGTAGCCGGTATCGCCTCGGCCGACGGCCGTCACTTGGCAATGATGCCCCACCTTGAACGCGCAATCTTCCCGTGGCAGTGTGGTTACTATCCTGCAACCCGCCGCGACGAAGTCACCCCGTGGATTGATGCATTCATCAATGCCCGCCGCTGGGTAGAGGCCAAGGTTTCCAAATAAGAGTTTAAAATGTTAGGGGTTAAGGCTTTGCAAAGCCTTAACCCCTAAAGTTTTAAGTGAGTGTCAGATAATGGATTCAGACGGACTCAAACCCTTACATAAGCCTTAAACCCGAACCTTAAACCCTGCTCACCTCTCCCCAATTCACATTTATTGACTAAAAAATTATTGCCATTTTTCCGAATTTGTCGTAATTTTGTCGGATAATGTGAAATTTGGTCTAAACCATAGCAAATTAATAACCCAATCTATAATAGTATGAGCCTTAACATCATTGTACTCGCCAAGCAGGTGCCTGACACCCGCAATGTGGGTAAAGATGCGATGAAAGAAGATGGAACAATCAACCGTGCAGCACTGCCCGCCATCTTCAACCCCGAGGACCTCAATGCACTTGAGCAAGCTCTACATCTTAAAGATGCCAACCCCGGGTCGACTATCACGTTGTTAACAATGGGTCTTCCCCGCGCCGCCGAGATTATCCGCGAAGCAATTTATCGCGGCGCCGACTCAGGTATAGTGCTTACTGACCGTGTACTCGGAGGTGCCGACACTCTTGCGACATCCTACTCTCTGGCACAGGCTGTGAAAAAATTCGGCAACTATGACATCATCCTCGGCGGCCGTCAGGCAATCGACGGAGACACCGCTCAGGTCGGCCCCCAGATTGCTGAAAAGCTCGGCATCCCTCAGGTTACCTATGCCGAGGAAATCCTTGACCTGAAAGATGGTTTTGTAACCGTTAAGCGCCGCCTCGAAAACGGTGTCGAGACAGTGAAGGCCCCCCTTCCCTGCGTCGTTACAGTAAACGGTTCGGCAGCCGACTGCCGTCCCCGCAACGCAATGCGTGTGCAGAAGTACAAATTTGCCGTTTCTCCCAGCGAAGTCGCCAAGCTGACCGACCGTCAGAAGGAAATTGTCGAGAATCGTCCTTATCTCCAGCTACAGGAATGGGGAGCCGCGTTTGTGGATGCCGACCCCGAGCAGATCGGATTTGCCGGTTCACCCACCAAGGTGAAATCAATCGAAAACGTTGTGTTCACAGCCAAGGAAAGCCGCGTCCTCGATGACGATGATGCCGCTATCGAAGACCTTGTAAAGGAACTTATCGCCAACCACACTATCGGCTAATTAAATAATGCACAATGCATGACTCTTCAATTGTCAATTATGAATTATGCATTATGAATTAAAGGAAACAATTATGGATAAAAATAATTTGATTGTCTATTGCGAATTTGAGGACGGCAAGGTTGCCGACGTGAGCCTCGAACTGCTCACCAAGGGCCGTCAGCTTGCCTCAAAATTAGGCGTGAAGCTCGAAGCCATCGTTATCGGCGACAACCTTGACAAGGTAGAGGAGCAGCTTTTCCCCTACGGTGTTGACCGTGTTTACAAGGTATCTGACAAGCGCCTCTATCCCTATACCACCAATCCCCACGCAGCCGTTCTCATCAACCTGTTCAAGGAAATCGAGCCGCAGATCTGCCTGATGGGAGCGACGTGCATAGGCCGAGACCTCGGCCCCCGTGTCAGCTCGTGTCTCCACAGCGGCCTTACCGCCGACTGCACCTCGCTTGAAATCGGCGACCACAAGGATGTCAAGACCGGCAAGGAATACACCGACCTTCTCTATCAGATCCGTCCTGCTTTCGGCGGAAACATCGTGGCAACCATCGTCAATCCCGAGTGCCGTCCCCAGATGGCTACCGTGCGCGAGGGCGTGATGAAGAAAGAGGTATTCGACGCCGCCCACAAGGGTGAGGTTGTCGACCTTGACCCGTCAAAATATGTAAGCGACGAGGATTTCGTTGTAGAAATCATCGACCGCCACATCGAGAAGTCGAAAATCAACATCAAGAACTCCCCCATCATCGTAGCCGGCGGCTACGGTGTCGGGTCCAAGGAAAACTTCGACCTTCTCTATGACCTCGCCAATACCCTCGGAGCCGAAGTCGGTGCTTCCCGTGCGGCAGTCGATGCCGGATTTACCGAACACGCGCGCCAGATCGGGCAGACCGGCGTGACCGTGCGTCCCAAGCTCTACATCGCCTGCGGCATCTCGGGTCAGATCCAGCACATCGCAGGTATGCAGGACAGCTCGATTATCATATCAATCAACAACGACCCCAACGCTCCCATCAACACTATCGCCGACTATGTAATCACCGGCAATGTCGAGGATGTTGTGCCCAAGTTGATTAAGTATTACAAGAAGAATTCCAAATAAAAATGGCTAATTTCTATACTGACAACCCCGATTTGCGTCACCATCTGACCCATCCGCTGATGGAGAAGATTGTCGCCCTTAAAGAACGCGACTATACCGACGCTGAAAAATATGACTACGCTCCTCTGGACTATGCCGACGCTCAGGACAGCTATGACAAGGTTCTCGAAATTGTCGGTGAAATCTGCGGTGACATTATCGCCCCCAATGCCGAGGATGTCGACCACCAAGGCCCCCGTGTCGAGAACGGCCGCGTAATCTACGCCGACAAGACACAGGAAAACCTCGATGCCTGCCGCAAGGCCGGCCTCATGGGCATGGCGATGCCCCGCCGTTACGGCGGTCTCAACTTCCCCATCACCCCTTATATCATGGCAGCCGACATCGTCAGCCGCGCCGATACAGGGTTTGAAAACCTGTGGGGACTTCAGGACTGCGCCGAGACCATCTACGAGTTTGCCAACGAGGAACAGAAACAGAAATTCATCCCCCGCGTGTGTCAGGGCGAAACCATGTCGATGGACCTCACCGAACCCGATGCCGGTTCTGACCTTCAGAGCGTGATGCTCAAGGCGACCGAGCAACCCGACGGCACTTGGCTGCTCAACGGCGTGAAACGCTTTATCACCAACGGAGACAGCGACATCCACCTCGTTCTCGCCCGCTCCGAGGCCGGAACCAAGGACGGGCGCGGCCTCTCGATGTTCATCTATGACAAGCGCGACGGCGGTGTCAACGTGCGCCGCATCGAGAACAAGATGGGTATCAAGGGTTCTCCCACTTGCGAGCTTACCTACAAGAACGCCAAGGCAGTCCTCTGCGGCAACCGCCGTATGGGCCTCATCAAGTATGTCATGGCCCTCATGAACGGTGCCCGTCTCGGTATCGCCGCCCAGAGTGTCGGTGTCAGCGAGCTCGCCTACCGCGAGGCACTGGCCTATGCCCGCGACCGCAAGCAGTTTGGCAAAGCCATCATCGAGTTCCCCGCTGTCTATGAAATGCTGTCGGTAATGAAGGCCAAGCTCGACGCGTCACGCTCGCTCCTTTACGCCTGCGCCCGCTATGTCGACATCTACAAGATTTATGACGACATCGCCAAGGAACGCTCGCTGACTCCCGAAGAACGCAAGGAGTCCAAATATTACAGCCGTCTCGCCGACGCGCTCACTCCCCTTGCCAAGGGTCTCGGCAGCGAATACTGCAATCAGAATGCCTATGACTGCATTCAGATTCACGGCGGCTCGGGTTTCATGAAAGATTATGCCTGCGAACGTCTCTATCGCGATGCCCGCATCACGTCAATCTACGAAGGCACTACCCAGCTTCAGGTTGTGGCTGCAATCCGCCACGTCACCACCGGCACCTATCTCTCGCTAATCCGCGAGTATGAGGCCGAGGCTGTAAAGCCGGAACTTCAGTCACTCAAAGACCGCCTCATCGCTATGACCGCCGTCTATGCCGAGGCTGTAGACAAAGTCGGCTCGGTCGAGGATACCGCCTACGGCGACTTCATGGCGCGCCGCCTTGTCGAAATGGCAGGAAACATCATCATGGGCCACTTGCTCGTGCTTGATGCCAACCGCACCGATAGTTTCACACGCTCGGCCGAGGTTTACTGCAACATCGCTCAGGCCGAAGTGACCAAGCACAGCGAATTTATCAAAAACTTCGCACCTGCCGAAATCGCCGCTTATAAAGTAGACTAACCCTATTCTTTATAACGAGAAAAGAAACAGAAGGACAGTATTTTCTGCCCTTCTGTTTCCGTTCTATAATGTTAGAGTATGTTTACTTTTAACTTTATGAAATCTTTATAGCCTTTTTCGGCCCGGTTTAAGCTTTTGTTCAGTCATTATGGAACCCCATAACTCTTTCTCAAAATCTAAAAACGGACTCGAAAAATTTCTCTAAATCTTAACATAAGTCAAAAGTAAACATACTCTTAGAAATTATGGACTTCAACAAGTTGAGACTGAAATATGCCGGTGATGCCGGGAAGATGGACGAGATTCTTCAGGCCGAGTGCCGCCACAAGACCGCCCGAAAACTCGCCGACACGCTGGCCTGCGAGGGGTTCCGGTTCCCGTCTCTTTCCGTTGCCGAGATGGCGACTTCCGATGTGGTGGCCCACGAGCACTGCCGCCTTGTTTCACCGGGCGACCGTGTCATTGACATGACAAGCGGCCTCGGTATCGACACCTTTGCGTTTGCCCGCTCGGGGTGTGACGTTACCGCCGTGGAACTCGACCCGGTCACGGCCCGCGAGATTATCCACAACGCGGCGGTGCTCGGGCTTGACAATGTCAGCATCATCAACGATGACAGCGTCAGATGGCTGAGGGAAAATCCCGGCGAGAGTTTCGATGTGATCTTTATCGACCCTGCGCGACGCGACAACCGGGGACGCCACTTTGCCCTCGCCGACTGCGTGCCCGACGTGACATCGTGTCTTGACCTGCTCCTTTCCCGCTGCCGCCGACTCGTCATCAAGTCGTCTCCGATGCTCGACATCGCCGCCGTGCGCCGCGAGTTGCCGCGCGCCCAGTCCACACTCCTGATAGGGACACGCGGCGAGTGCAAGGAACTTGTCACCGTCATCCCGGGTGACGGCTCGATAACATGCATCACTATGCTCGGCGACAACCGGCGCAACGAGTTCAAGTTTGATCCCGCCGATGAAACTGCCGCCATTGCCACATTCGGTCTCCCGGCTGCGGGGGGATTCCTTTACGAGCCATACCCGGCTGTCATGAAAAGCGGTGCCGTCAAGCTGCTTTCCACACGTTTCGGAGTAGCCAAGCTGCATGTCAACACTCATCTTTACTACTCGCCCGTGCCTGTACATGACTTTCCGGGAGATGAATTTGTCATCGAGGGAATCGTTCCGTTTGACAAAAAAGGGATAAAAAGCATTACAGCACGCTATCCTGTTATCAACGTGGCCACACGCAACTTTCCTCTCCCGGCCCCCGACCTTGCCCGACGGCTGAAAACAAAAGACGGCGGAGACCGAAAGCTTTTCGGCTCCACCGTCAATAACAGTGAGAGAGTAATGATTATTTCTCGAACATCCGCGCCATCGAGCGGCGGTCTTCGCGCTCTTTGATGGATTGACGCTTGTCATATTCCTTCTTGCCGCGCCCGACACCGATAACCAGCTTGGCAAGTCCGCGGTCATTGATAAACAGGCGCATGGGTATAATGGTGAACCCTGTCTCCTTTCCCGACTTTTCAATCTTGGCAATCTCCTTTTTGTTGAGCAGCAGCTTGCGGTCGCGACGGGTGTTGTGATTGTTGTAGGTGCCGTAGAAATACTCGGCGATATACATGTTTTTGACCCAGACCTCGCCGTTGTTCACATAGCAGAAAGTGTCGACAAGGCTTGCCTTACCCTGCCGCAGGGCCTTTATCTCGGTGCCGGTCAGCACAATCCCGGCGGTAAACGTATCGCCTATCGCGAAGTCAAACGTTGCACGTCTGTTCTTTATATTGACATCTTTTATATTCATTTTTCAAGAGGGTAATAAGAGGGAAAATAAAAATAACAAAATATAAGGCGGGATGATTATGCCCGGAATCGCGATGAGCATGAACTCCCCTTCCTTACCGGGCACGACACCCATGTAAGCGGTTCCTTTCCACATGATTATAGCCACATATATGGGAAGAAAAAACAGCACTACGGTAGTCACCGGCAGGCAGTTGACGAGAATCGAAATGAACGACAGCAACCCGAGGCTGTAAAGAACAAACGTCTTGTTGCGCTTTTCGTTCACCTTTCCGCCGACACTTGACGAGATGAACAGCGACAACACAAATGTTCCTATAAAATAGGACACGAAAAACATCATGAACTCAACAATTCCTTTAAGGAACTGCCCGATAAACGTGCTGTCGCTCTTGTAAAGCATCTCGAAAAACACACTGAGCCCGACCACGGCAATCAGCGGGTAAAACCCGCGCGCGGCAAGAGAATCGGGATTGTCATTGCCCTTGGCAATGTCTTCCCAGCCGTTTCCGGGCGACAAAATCAATTGGAAAAGGTTCTGTATATAGCGTTTCATCGGCTGCATTTCTTAGGAAGTACAAAATTAGTTTAAATCAGCGAAATAAAGAAACAATAAAAATAAAAACACGTCAAATCTTGGTTTATCGCCCGGAATTGACTACTTTTGTACAAAATAACGTAAAAATGGAAATTACCGGAAAAATAATTGTTGCCCTCCCCGAAGTGGGCGGCACTTCCCGTGCAGGCAACGCATGGAAAAAGCGTGAATATGTCCTTGAGACACTTGAAACATATCCTAAAAAGGTGGCATTCAACTTCTTTGGCGAGCGTGTCGACCAGTTCCCCCTCAACGTAGGCGACATGGTCACAGTCAGCTTTGACATCGACAGCCGCGAGTTTAACGGACGCTGGTATGTCGACATCCGCGCGTGGAAAGCTGTTCCCGCCGGAAGCGAAGGCGCTGCTGCTGCCGCTCCCGCTATGGCCGGTGCTCCCGCCGCCCCCGCCTATGGTCCCGCGCCCCAGATGCCCCAAGGTTATGCACAGGCGCCCGGCGCAGTGCCCCCTCCCCCTGCCGTTGACCTCGGTTCGAGCGACAACGACGACCTCCCCTTCTGACAATCAATTCACAACCAATAAAACGGGTCGCGACCTAAAATGGTCGCGACCCGTTTTGTTTCTGACATGCCGGGAGCATCAGACTTTTTTCTTTGCAACGCCATATCCGCAGACAACAGCGGTGATCCACAAAAGGTACAAAAATCTCTATCAGGCTTAATTTTTGTTAAAACTAAAAAGATTAGTTGCGTAACTAAATATTTTAGTTTAGATTTGCGGTATATAAAAAATCACCGTCATGAAAAAGCGACTTACCGAAAAAGAGGAGGAACTGATGCAGTTCTTTTGGGACAATGGGCCTCTCTTTGTCCGCGAGATTGTCGGGATGTATCCCGAGCCGCGTCCACATTTCAACACTGTGTCGACATTTGTGAGGATGCTTGAAGGGAAGGGATTCGTCGGGCACGAGACCGTCGGCAATTCCAACCGCTATCACGCGGTCGTAAGCCGCGAGGATTACAGCGGCATGACCCTGCGCGGGGTCGTCGACCGTTATTTCGGGTCATCACTCACCGGCGTGGTCAGCACTCTTTTCAAGCAAGAGAAACTTAGCGACGAGGAGGTGACCGACCTTATCAGCCGCGTTCTTGCCGCGCGAAATAAAAACGAAAACAAATAAAATCTCTCTGTCATGCTTATTTTTTCCATCTCTCTGACCGTGGCATTGTCGATACTCGCCATCGCCTACCATCTCGTTCTTCCCCGCGCAAAACAACCGGGGTTCAACCGCGCCATAATACTTGTTATCTATATAGCTGCTCTTTTCGCAATACCTGCGACAGTATTATTCAGCCATAATCCGAGTCAGGCAGGCGACGTAAATGCGGCAATCGAGGCAGGAGTCCCCGTGATGACCTTTGCCCCCGATTATGCCAATCATGTTTTAGACGATGCTGTCAAATGGATTGCATGGATTTACCGGGGCGGCGTCGTGGCCATGACGTTGCGGCTGTTTATATCGCTCTGTGGTATCATGTATCTCGCCGCCACGGGGCGAGATGAAAAGCGGGGCGGGTTCACGGTCATTTATCACGACCGCGATAACATGGTGCCGTTCAGCTGGGGACGGTGGGTATTCGTTCCCGCGACTACCGTTCCCGACGAGATTGAGACTATCCTCGCCCACGAGTGCGCCCACTTGTCCCACCGCCACTGGGTTGACCTGATTCTTGCCGAGGTTGTGACCATTATCGACTGGTACAATCCCGTGGCATGGATGTTGCGGCAAGACCTGCTCGACCAGCATGAATATCAAGCCGATGCCGAGGTGATCGCCACCGGCGCGGATGCAACGGAATATCAATTGTTTTTAATAAAAAAGACTGTCGGCAACAGGTTCCACGCTCTCGCCAACAGTCTGAATCACAGTTCACTTAACAAACGTATAACTATGATGTTATCAAAGAAACCGGGCCGTGGCGCACAGGTGCGCGCACTGGCCATCGTGCCCGCAGCGGCACTCGCAGTCTTCTGTCTTTCAACCCCGCTCATGGCATCTCTCAACAGTACATTCTCAACCGCCGAGGCCGTGACCGAGGTTTCGGGAAACAAAGTTAGTGAAAATTTGCCAAAACAGCAGACCGGCTCAGATGAGATTTATGATGTCGTAGACCAAGCTCCGGAATTTCCGGGTGGATATGCGGAATTATACAAGTGTCTCGCCAGTACTGTCGTTTACCCCGAATCGGCCATGAAAGAAGGGAAACAGGGCAACGTAGTCGTGAAATTTGTTGTCGACAAAAACGGGATAATACAAGACCCGACTATTTTACGCAGCGTCGACCCGGCTCTTGATGCCGAAGCACTGCGCGCTGTCAAGTCGATAGACGTAAAATTCATCCCGGGAAAGATGGACGGGAAAGCCGTGAACGTATATTTCGCGCTGCCAATCTCGTTTAAACTGGATAGCGGGAAGGAATCCAAGGCAGAATAACCGCAAGGCAGAATAACCGCAAGGCACAAAATAATTAAAACAGAATCGCTGCCGTTACAAAAATCCCCCTCTCGCATCACGCGGGAGGGGGATTAACCTAATTGTTATGTACCTTTTTTTACCTATCTTAGTGTTTCAGGGTGAAATGTTATTATTTAGGTGCAGAGTTGTAAACTGTATCAAGGGTGTAGTCGGGACTGTCAGTGGTGAGGGCTTTGACCATGACGCTGATGACATCGCCGCCGTCGTCATAGAAGTTTCCGGTCGTGCGGTTGAAAAGACCTGAGCATTCACGCCCGGCACTTTGGACACCGTTGTCCCAGATGATGGGAGCAAGGCTGTTGTCATAAGCGGCCTTGGCAACATATTCCATATAATAGAGACGGAACTTGCGAGCGCGGTCGGTCGAGCGGTTGACGTTGCCCATCTCGCCGATATAGACCGGGATGCCGTTGTCGACATACTTGGTTTTCAGCATTGAGAAAACGTCGCGCACATTCTGCTCGTCGCCCCAACTTTCCTTATCCTTGCCGGTGTGTCCCCATTCAGAGAACTTGGCATTGAGGGTATATTCGTTGGGGTCATAGAAGTGAACGGCAACGATTGTCTTCTTGGCGGGGTCGGTCGGGAGCACGAGGTTTTCCATCGTCAGCGCAGGATTTGTGACATAACCGGGGACAGCGACATAACGGGTGGCATTGTTGCCGCCTGTGGCACGGACAGCGTCGACAAATGTCTGATTCCACTCGTTGAGTGTGCGGTATTGCTTGCCTCCGTCGTTGCGGTTGGCACCCCAACCCCATCCACCGTCATGGATTTCGTTGAACGACTCGAAAATGAGCCAAGGGCCTTTGTCCTTGAACCGCTCGGCAATCTGAGTCCATATTGCGGTAATCTGTTTTTTAACCTCGGTATTCTTAGCCGCGTTATTGGCCGCGCCCTTGATGTCGAGCCAATGTGCGCCGTCGCCACCGTCATGATGGATATTGATTATGGCGTTGAGACCTGCATTTTCGGCATATCCGACAACCTCGGCCACGCGGTCGAGATAATCCTTATTAATAGTGTAGTCGGGAGCCGAGCCAAACTGGCCGAGCCAAGTCACGGGGATGCGGACAGTGCGGATTCCCGAGGCTGCTACAGCGTCAAAGAGTGTCTGCGATGCACGGGGGTTTCCCCAGCAGGTCTCGCTGGCCACGCCGTTGTTATGAGCGTCAAGCTGGTTTCCGAGATTCCAGCCGAGGCCGAGGGCGGCAGCTACCTCGCGGGGATCGCTGCTCGTGATGTCACCAGTTGCGGCACCTGCTCCTGCGAGCTGGCTGACGGTCACAGTCTCGACAATATCGCCGAGGGTAAACGTGATTGAGCCGGTGCGTTCAACCGTGGCGCGGTTCTCGGCAACGGTAAAGTCAAACGCCATATCGGTCATAGCGGCACGGGATGCCGTAATCCACGAGTCGTTGACCGTGCAGGCGACGTCGCCGTTAGCTTTCAGTTTTACCTGAATGGCACCACCGGCAGCGGGAACGTTGTCAATCAACGTGTTTTCCACAATCACAGCGTCGGCTGCTGTCTGACGCACTGCAACCACAACAGAACGGGAACCGTGTTTAATGGTCAGTTTAGCCTCACGGTCGGCTGCGTCAGGGTTGGGGTCGGCAGAGACGGTGCAACGGAAAATAGAGATTGAAGTGGTCGGTTCGATAACAGCCTTGCACCATCCGGCAGAGACTTCGGCCGTTGGAGCCGAAGAAGCCTTGATGTTAAACGGCGCGGCCTCACCGCCCGATTTTGCGACAATCACGCCATTGTTGACAATATTTTCAGGGACAACAAATTCAACATTGCCCTCGGAAGGGTTGTCATTGCCGGAACACGCGCTCATGCACATTATTCCAAGCATGATGAAAAATAATCGTGATAATGTAGAGTTCATGATTCTTATCGTCTTAATCTATTAAGGTTAATTTAATTTTTCTTTACGATATCGCAAAGTTAGCACATAGACCGCAAATCAACGGCATAAAATGTTATATCACGATAGCTAAAATGTTAACTTGGCTGCCATCTTGTTTATCTTTATGGTCAGTTGTGGTTTGTTTGCCTAATTTATTGCTCGATTAGCTAATTATTATTAATTGTAATGCCACCTGCTCAACCCTATCCTTCCTAAAAAGTTATAACAATGAGCCGGAGACTGACTTCGCGCCCTAAAACAGTTTTACAATAAAAGAGATTATGGAAAGAATTATCAAACTCGACGACCTGAAACAAGTGGTCAACGAGGCTTATGAGACCCAAAAGAAGAATCAAGCAGGCGAACCCGACCCGCTGGTAAAAGACATGAATGTCGGAGAATTTGGAATTTCCGTGCGTCTGACCGACGGCCGGAAATTTGACGTGGGCCACACCCAGTCACAATTTGCCATCGGAGGAGGAATTGAACGCATACCTATCTCAATACAGCTTCTGACCCAAATGCCGGCCGAAGACCTACTGGGCAAACTCGGCTCGAAATGCGGATGCAAATGCAAGGGCAACGGTAACGAGATTCCCAAACCGCGTCCCGCCCACATACACCCTAAAGGAGTCAGAGCGATGAGCCTCGTAGAACCCACAGGCGACCCGGAAGGAAAAATGAAAGTTGTATCGGACATCATGACCGGACTGATGGGGTCATCTCCGGTCCTTGACGATGCTCTTTACAAGACCTCCACACAGAACAATGCCGCCGACAACGTCGTCAACCTGTTTGCCGAAGCCGGTTTTGAACTTTATGACTCGGCCGAATTGTCAATCGACCTTTTTACCCGCATCCACTCCATGCTTGCCACCACCGAGCAGCTGGCAGTGATGGGAGCGACTATCGCCGCCGACGGAGTCAACCCCGTGACGAAGGAAATCGTCTTTGATGGCGCGCTCGCATCGACAGTCGAGGGACTGATTGCGGCCAAAGGACCGCGCCACATGGGAAAACCGTGGATGATTCTCACCGGCACACCCGCTGCAAGCAGTTTCGGCGGCGGATTCCTCGCCATTCTCCCGGGCGTGGGTGCAATAGCCGCCTTCTCGCCCGAGCTCAACGAGGCCGGAGTCCCGGTAAAGGCCGCGCTTGCCGTCAAGTACATTCTCAACAAGCTGCAACTCAGCGCACTTTCAAGTGCAAAAGTCAAAGTCTCAGAATAATACACCTTTCATACCTTTAAAACATACCCCTGCCGTGCCGACCACGTCAAGCGTGATCGGGCACGGCATTTTGATTTGGATAATCGCCGGAAAAGGAGTAATTTTGCAGAAATTTAAAGACTTACGCCATCGAAACTCCTATAAAACACAAGCTGCTGGTTACCTCGGCAGAACATTTTTTGACCAAATTCATTTTGGCCGAATATCCTGACAGCGACTGCCTGACCGGGACACAGGTCGGCGATTTCATGCCCGACACAATTGTCCACATAGCAGGATGCGGTCTCGACGATGCCGTTGCAGGACGCATGACCGCACAGGAAAAAGTGATAATCGTGCCGGAGGGGACTAAATTTGATGCAACCGTGCTGAACGGGAACAACGCTGTAATCAGCATTTTGAGACCGGCCCACATAATCGGGACTGGCATGGACGGAATCCCAAGACAGATTGTCAACGGAATTGCCCGCGGGACCTATTTTCATGTACAAGGAAATGAGGCAAGAATAAGCGTCGTACATGCCCTCGACGTTGCGCGGCTGACAAGGATAGTCGCTCCTGTCGGAGGCGAGTATCGTTTCAGCGACAACTGCAATCCCACCGTGACAGAGCTGGCCGAGGCTCTTTCCGTGAGGGTCAACCACAAACGGATTCCCACATTGTCGCCCAAATGGGCGCAGATTGCATCCCGTTTCGGCGGATGGTTAGGGGGTGTTACCACCAATCTTTTAGCTACCCTGACAAGCGACAACACGGTTTCAAGCCCAACCGACCTCTCCACTCTCAAGGGTTTCGAGCCAAGAAATGTGGTCGACTACCTGTCGACCCACAAATATGACGAAAATGACATCTGATTCTATTGCCGATTTCATGTCGCGACTGGGTTCTTCGATAAAGAGCCTTGTCAAAATCGCCCTGTACTCGCGCCGCTGCTCCATCAGGAAGGCTGCGGGAGAGAACGAACGGATTATAATCCTCGGCAACGGGCCCTCTCTCGACGGAACCATTAAAAACGACCTTTCCAAACTGCAAGCCTCGCCGTCGCTTGCAGTCAACTTCGCGGCAAATGCCGACGAGTTCCAGGTCCTTGCCCCGCGATATTATGTCCTCGCCGACCCCCATTTTTTCAACGGCAGAAACGACCCTAATGTAAAGCGGCTGCACGACAATATCAATCGAAAAGTCAACTGGGAAATGACACTGTTTGTGCCGTCACGGTACCGCAAGGC
Source organism: Porphyromonadaceae bacterium UBA7042 (assembly GCA_002494015.1). GTDB lineage: Bacteria > Bacteroidota > Bacteroidia > Bacteroidales > Muribaculaceae > Duncaniella. The sequence goes on from DLAR01000102.1 coordinate 66,756, forward strand.
AATGGACTGGCTTAACAATCCCGAAGTCGGCGTGGAATATTTCAATCCGATAGGAGCCGAAGGTTTCAGATGGCTCACCGACATCGCCTACCGCACCGGCCGCGGGATGCCGCGGCCCCGGAACGTCCTGATTCCTTCAATCATGATTGCGATTCTGCTCGGTTATAAAGAAATCTATCTCGCCGGAGCCGACCACTCATGGATGAAAACAATCAGCGTCGATGACTGTAACAGGGTAATATCGGTGCAGCCACATTTCTATAAAGACAACGACGACGAAAAGAACCGTGTCGCAACTACCTACATGAACTACCGCCTGCATGACATCGTCCACAGCTTTTATGTCGCATTCAAAGCCTATCACGAAATTGCCGCATACTCGGCAACGCACAACATACACATATATAATGCCACCCCCGGCAGCTTTATTGACGCATTTGAGCGTCGCCGTCTATAGAGTCACGGCAAAACATCCACAACAAAATAAAAGAGAGCCGCTTCTCACGAAGCAGCTCTCTTTTTATTTTTAAAACACTTAGCATAATACACGATTATCTTCACACATCGGTGCGTCTTCTGCACCTTTATTCTAACATTAATACTAACCCTGATACTAATTGTCTCTTAGAAATTGAACCTAAATATAAGCAAATCCATTAACTGATTAAATTTTACACATTGCAAATTTACAATACAGCGGAACAATATTTAGACGAGTTTAAATTCATTCTAAAAATATTTACATTTATATTTTATCTATCAGATTAATTATAAACACATTACATACACAAGAGTCGCAATATGCATCTAAATACAAATATTGGATAAAAATCATATTTTAAGTCAAAATATAACATTTGAACCATCGTTTTCATGACAATAAGACCCGTGATTTGTTAACAGCGCCGTTTCTTCCGCTCAACATTTTCAGCCTAATCAACGTTATTTTTATCAAACAAAGATTTATTAACAGACGACAACATTATGCGCCCGGAATTTAATATTATCGCATTATTGATACTTGCCGCAACATTTACCGGCCAAGTAAATGCTTCCATTGTCTCGGAACGAACCGACTCGCTCGCGGCCGACCATAAATATCTCTTTTTCGGAGAAGGAGAGAATCCGTCATCAGACTCGATTACAGGATTGATATATAACTTTTACTACGACCAGTTCAGGCAGTTCCAAGACCCGGCCGCCCCGTATTTTCTATTTATGAGCCGCGATGCCAACCTCGCAATGGGCATCGGCGGGACAGTGCGCATGCGCGGATATTATGACTGGGGAGGCTCTATCAACGCCCCGGCTTTTGCCCCAATACTTATCCAGACAACTCCGGATCCGCTCCACGAGCGGTTGTTAGGGACGACTCCGGCAGGAACGGCATTGTTTTTCCGCGTAATCGGCCGAAACAAAAGCAATATTACCTACCAATTGTATATCGAGGCTAATTTCGGAGGCTATCAGATGCGCGATTTCAAATTAAAAAAAGCCTACGCCATAATAAATGACTGGACAATCGGCTATGCCTCGTCGACATTTGGTGACGGCAACGCAGTACCGCCGACAATCGATTCCAACGGCCCCACGATGAAAATGACCGGGACAGCAGTTCTCGTCAGATGGATGCACAGTTTCCGCAATCGCTTTACAGTGGCGGCATCGGTGGAAAGTCCCGAGATGACTGTTCAGGAAAACGGCACCACGACTGCGGCCCGCAGCCAGTATCTCCCCAACGTGGCTGCCTTCCTACAATATGGGTGGAGCCGCGAGGAGCACGTCCGCCTCTCGGCCATAACCCGCTTTCTACCCTATCGCGACCTGCTAAACAACCGCAATCACCAAATTGTTGGCTGGGGGCTTAACCTCAGCGCGATATACAATCCGCTGCCTCAACTGACGCTGTACCTGTCGGGAAACATCGGCCGCTCCTATTCCAACTACGGCGGCGACATGATGCTGGGGTATTATGACTTGGTAGAGGACGTCAACCGCCCCGGCCGCCTGAACAGTGTTCCCGGCTACGGATATTTCGTCGGCATCAGATATGATTTCAGCCACAGCGTGTTTGCGTCAACGACCTTTGCCCAAGGACGTTATCTCCCGACGGCCGACATTCCGGGCAGCGATTACAAATATGGACTCTACAGCGCGACAAACGTCTTCTGGAACATGACCCCGCGCATCATGATCGGTGCGGAATTCAACCTCGGCAAACGTCAGAACTTCGACCGCGCCCACGGCTGGGCCCGCCGCATCGGAGCCGTCGCCCAGTTCTCGTTCTAAGCCGCCCGACGGCCGGTCAGAAGGCCGGCCGCGCGGGGCATGAATGCCGTTATGAGATAATATAGGCCGAGAAGGCAGCCCAGCAAAAGGAAATACCCTGTGATGAAGGTAGCGACAACCCCTAACCCGGTAGCCGGATGGAACACCTTCATCAATACAACCTTAAAATGATACAGAGCAATATAATGGGAGGCAAAGACAAAAAAAGCCGCCCCTGTCAGGAATTTGTTTGCTCTAAAATCATACTTTTCAACCAAATAAGCCGCAAGATTAATCGCCAGCGCAATTACCACCAGCATGTTACAGCATTTAATCAGCATAGCGGCTTCATAGCTCCACGAACTGACAACCATATAGGCGAGTCCGAGAACGGGGTAAAGAATGAAACATTGAACTCTCCACTTTCCAAAAAAGTCAAGAAGATTGATGTTGCGGATTGAAAGCAAACCGCCAAAATAAAAGAAAAACAGCGAAGAAAACAAAAGGAGCATGTAGTCTGACTCACGGGTATAAAGATAAAAACACACCGCGCCAAGCAAAACCACGATAAACCATCCTCCTCTTCTGACAATTACATAATTGAAGAACGGAACCAGCAAGACACACAGCATCAGTTCACGGATAAACCACATGGGAGCATCATGCGGATAACCGGCAAAGCTGTTCATCAGATAACCTGATACGACATCGCGACCACCGGCAGACACACCGCGAGTGGCGACGTACTCTATACCGCACACAAAGGCAATCGCGATTGTATTCCAGACAACGTAAGGGACAAACAACGAATGAAACCGTCGTTTAACCTTCGACAAGTATCGCGCCTTGGTCATTTCGCCACCCGAAAAAAACAGATAGCCGGAAATAAAGAAAAAAGTCGCCACACCGTTTTCGCTAAGGAACCCCTTAACCCAGTGCCACAGTCCCCGGAATAAGCCATAGTCCTCCAGCCTGACTATTCCACCGCTCACCTGAAGGGTATCCGTTGAAAACACATGGACGGCGACTATACACATAATCAAGGGCCAGCGAATCAGAGCCAACACTCTCGATGTAGTCTGATCCATAGCCTATTCAAACGAGGGCGAAACCAGATGGGATCCTCTCAGAAAATCAGAGGCCGACATGCGACGTTTGCCCTGCGGCTGGAGCGACAAGACTTCGATCAGGCCATCACTGCATCCAACCATCAACCGATATCTGTCAATTACAGTCTGTCCGGGTTCAACATCTGCCCCACCATCAAGCACGGCAGTCTCGAAAATCTTTACCGAGCCAATCTCTTTTCCGTCGTCGGTCAAAACCGACCATGCCGCGGGATAAGGCGAAAGGCCGCGCACGAGGTTGTGAATCTCGCGAGCGGGACGGTTCCAGTCAATGCGGCATGTTTCTTTAAATATTTTGGGGGCCGGAGTCGGCTCGGTATCTCCGACGAGCTGATCCTGCGGAATTGTTTTGAGCGTTCCGTCAATAATCGACTCAATCGTGTCGATTGTCAGATCGGCACCCAGCAACATCAACCGGTCATGTACATCCCCGACGTTGTCGGTCGGGAGAATATCCACCCGCTCCTGTGCGATAATGTCACCCGTGTCAATCTCGTGTTTAAGAAAGAAAGTTGTCACGCCCGTCTCGGTGTCGCCGTTTATAACCGCCCAGTTTATAGGCGCGGCCCCTCGGTAACGAGGCAGCAGTGACGCATGGAGGTTGAATGTGCCGAGGCGCGGCATCGACCACACTACCTCGGGGAGCATACGGAACGCGATGACAATGAACAAGTCGGCATCGAGAGACCGGAGTTCCTCGACAAACTCAGGGTCTTTCAGCTTGACAGGCTGCATCAGATGCAGACCTTTTTCTACCGCATACTGCTTGACTGGCGACTGGAGCAGTTTGTGGCCGCGTCCGGCCGGTTTGTCGGGCATGGTGATAACACCGACGACATTATAACCGCCTTCGACAATGCGTCGCAGACTCTCCACGGCGAAATCGGGTGTGCCGAGAAACACTATTTTAAGATCTTCTTTCTTCATTTTCTTCTTTAATTAAGAGAGTGTTTAATAACAACTGTTAAACGCCTGCCACAGCGGATTATTGTCGGGAAGCGGAGCTGTCACATCGATTTCCTTGCCCGAAACAGGATGTACAAACTGAATGCGGCGTGCCATCAGCGAAATCGAGCCGTCGGGGTTGGAACGCTTGTCTCCATATTTCAGGTCGCCTCTTATAGGGCATCCGATTGCAGCGAGTTGCACGCGAATCTGGTGCTTGCGACCTGTCTCAAGGTTTACTTCAAGAAGATTGTAGCGGTCGCTCGACCCGATGTGGCGGTAGGACAAAATCGCCTCTTTAGCACCGTTTTTAGGTGTGAGCGAGGCATAAGACTTGTTGTTCTTCTCAGTTGTGGTGATGTAATGGATAATGCGGTCCTCCTCCTTTGGCGGCAGATTTCGGGTCAAGGCCCAGTAGGTCTTTTTGACCTCGCCGTTGCGGAACATCTCGTTCATGCGAGCAAGAGCCTTGGAGGTCTTGGCAAAAACCACGAGTCCGGCCACAGGACGGTCAAGGCGGTGCACCACCCCGAGGAATACATTCCCCGGCTTGGCATACTTTTCCTTAATCCATCGTTTGACAGTCTCGACGAGCGGCTCATCACCCGTCTTATCGCCCTGCACAATCTCCCCCGGAGCCTTGTTGACGATTATAATATGGTTATCTTCGTAGACTACTTGCATAAATATATCAATTGGTGCTCAAATTTACTTTTACAATGTTTCCGTGCAAATTTTTATTTAAAGGATGCACATAAACCCATGTTTCACCATCCTCTGCCACAAACTTTTGGCAAAGAGAAGGCACGGCATAGAAAGCCTCTCCCAAAGCGTTATAGAAGTCGTAATACTCGACACCGACATCTACATCAGGTATGACATTGCCGGCATTATCTAAAAATGAAACATTACGATTATTCTGCACAAATACGTCTTTATATCTTAACATATCTGCCGAACCACAAATTGCGCTTATCTTTTTCAATATTCTCCAAGCATTCAGGCACAATGGCTATTGTGCGCCCCGGATAAATAATATTCAAAATCACAAGTTGAACAGGATTTATCCAAGTATTGTCAACAGGATATTTTAACGTATATAGCGGAGCGGAGACTGATAAATCGTAGTATACCGTACCACTTTCCGATTCATCCAACAATGCTGAAATCCGTCGGTGCTCTTTATAATAATGCCCCTGCCAATATATCACGCCCATGAAAAACAACAAAATCAAAGCAAAGATCACATATAACGATTTCCGGACTATCCTTTTAAAGTCAGACTGAAAAAATATCCCAAGCAAATTGATGAATGCGATAATCGCGAATACCTCTCCAAACCATGCCGACCGACCAAATCGGAAAGAGGTTCTCGCACACAACAAGCATCCTCCGACAGCAATGACCGCAGGAATGTAAAAGTCAGGTTTACACGCAACCTTTATAAACCGATGAGAAAACCGCGACAGGAGCAACAAACCGCTCGCGCCAAACAGCAGAATGGTCACAGGTATAGTTTTGAGTACTGTAAACCCCGTAATCTCCACACCGGCGATTGCATCAGAAGCGGTCAGTCTTGTCAATATTCCGGGTGCAGAAACAACCATTATACAGCCAAGCACATAGGCCCCAAACATAAACCATTGTGTCAAAGACAATCTAAATTTATGAATCAGAATGTATATTCCCAATGCGCCACACATCAAGACGGCCATCCCTTCATGCTGCCACCCACAAAATAGGGAGAAAAGACTGACCGCGATTAAATCCCATGTTTTTCTATCGGATTGTTTTCTAAGAAACAACATGTAAAACAAGGTATTAAACAGAACTACCGGGATATAATTCAGCATTAAATCAGTTATAAACATTCCACCCCTCCACGGCAAAAAGACAATAATAGCCAACCATGTTGTAATTAAGCGCAAAGGAGTCGGAATAAATTTAAGATTGACCCCATGAGAGGCAACCGCCATAAAATAAACCATCAGTACGGTTAGCACCGACAACAATAAAGTCCCTGTTATCCTCGGTAAATACAGAACCCAGAACGGGCAAATGACATTAGGAAGACGACCATTTTCATCTTCCCTCATAAACATAAAATACTTGGCAAATGAGCTGAATGAGAAATCGGCAGAACCCGAATTTAATGATTTATAGTTATTAACAAACAATAAATCATCCACTTGGGAAGGAGTGAGATAATATATTGCCCAATAGACCATAATCATAGCCATAAGGGCAACCACAACAAAAGTATTTCTGCGAGAAAATAGTCTCATCGTGTTTTTCCCGCAAAATTACTGTTTTTTATTGGATTCACGAAAAGTTGATGTAACTTTGTAATGCTTAATGTTTAGACAAGAGTTTTTATGATTGAATATATCAAGGGCAATGTCGAGGAGCTGACACCGGCCTATGCCGTGATTGACAACGGCGGAACAGGATACATGCTGAATATCTCGCTGTCGACTTTTTCGGGTCTCGAAAATGAAAAAGGGATAGTGAAACTGCTCGTCCACGAGGTGATACGCGAAGATGCGTGGGTGCTGTACGGGTTTCTTACCGCCCGGGAGCGCGAAATGTTCAGGCTGCTGATCGGAGTGTCGGGCGTGGGAGCCAACACTGCCCGCATGATTCTGTCATCGGTTCCGGCACCCGAGCTTGAGGCAGTAATCGTCTCGGGCGACCACGGCAAACTGAAAAATGTCAAGGGAATCGGCACTAAAACAGCCCAGCGCATAATTGTTGACCTCAAGGATAAAATAAAAGCCTCTGACGATACGTTATCATTACAACCCGTTACCGACAATTCGGTTCAGGAGGAGGCTCTTGCAGCAATGGTCATGCTCGGATTTCCTCGCCCGCAGGCTCAGAAAGTTCTCAAAAAAATCTTTGAGGCCAATCCTGCCATCAAGGTCGAGGCGGCCATCAAGCAGGCTCTCTCAATGATGTAACCACCGTCGGGCCGGGTGTTTAACGGTAAAAACAGACCTTGGCTCGTAGTAACTACAAAATACCTCTCGTCGTGTCAATCGTGGGCGCAGTGTGTGCGCTTGCGACGGTTGCGTTCTATTCCGCAGCCCAGTTTGTCACGCCCGGGTTCAACCCTCCCGCGCCGGTGATGACATCGCCGCTCGTAGCCGAGGCCGACTCCATCATGATGCCCTTCCCGGTACAGCAGACCGTTCCGCAGACCTACGAAGACCTCATGGCCGAGGATTTTGCCGCCGACCTCGACACCCCCTCCAACATCAAGACTGTCACCGAGTATGACCCCGAAACGGGATGCTACGTCGTGCGCACCAAGCTCGGCGACATGGACATCGCCACACCTTTCTATCTCTCGGCCGAGCAATACAACAACTGGCAGTTGCGCGAGTCGATGCAGAATTACTACCGCAAGCGCAATGCCGAGGCGATAAACAACCCTGACAAGGAGCCGTTCAACATCCTCGACATGAATTTCGCCCTCGGGCCTCTTGAAAAAATATTCGGCCCGGGCGGCGTGCAGTTGAAAACGCAAGGCTCGGTACAGGTGTCGATGGGCATAAAGTCAAACAAGACCGACAATCCGGCCCTGTCGCTGACTTCGCGCCGCAAAACCTACTTTGACTTCGACCAGAAGATTCAGGCCACGATTGCCGCAAGCGTCGGCGACCGGTTGAAGTTCAACATGACCTATAATACCGACGCGACATTTGATTTCGACTCAAAAAACCTGAAGCTCGCCTATGAAGGTCAGGAAGACGACATCGTAAAGAGCATCGAGGCCGGCAACGTGTCGATGACCACCGGGTCGTCGCTGATCCGAGGCAGCACCGCGCTTTTCGGCATCAAGACCCAGCTGCAATTCGGCAAACTGACCACGACGGCCCTCGTCTCACAGCAGAACTCCGAGTCTCGCAGCGTGAACACCAAGGGCGGCGTACAGACTACCGATTTCACGATTCAAGCCGACAACTACGACCAAAACCGGCACTTTTTTTTAGGACATTTTTTCCGTGACAATTACGACCGTTTCGCATCCAAGCTGCCATTTGTATCGTCGGGAATCAACATCACCCGCATCGAGGTGTGGGTCACCAACAAGAGCGGCAACTACAACCAGAGCCGCAACCTCGTCGCGTTCATGGACCTCGGCGAGAGCAGTGTGCTTGCAAGCGACTACTGGCACCCCAACCCCGCACTTCAAAACCCGGCCAATGCCTCCAACAACCTCCTCTCGGTCATAAAAACCGACTACCCCGGGGCACGAAACATCAACACCGTCACTCAGGCATTGGAACCACTCGCGGCCTACGGCATCGAGGGCGGCACGGGATTTGAGAAAGTCGAGTCGGCCCGCCTCCTGTCGTCAAGCGAGTACACTCTCAACTCCACACTCGGTTATATCTCGATCAAAAGCGCGCTGAACGCCGACGAGGTTCTGGCCGTGGCCTACGAATACACCTATAACGGGCAGGTCTATCAGGTGGGCGAGTTCTCGGGCGACATCACGACCACCGACCAGTCGCTCTACGTCAAAATGCTGAAAAGCACGACTATCAACCCGCGACTCCCCATGTGGGACCTCATGATGAAAAATGTCTACTCGCTCGGTGCCTATCAGGTACAGAAATCCAATTTCCGCCTCAACATCAAGTATCTGAGCGACACCACCGGCACCGAAATCAACTACCTCCCGGTGGCGGGAATCTCCAACATACCCCTGCTTCAGGTCATGAACCTCGACCGCATCGACTCCAACGAGGCATCCAACCCCGACGGGTTCTTTGACTTTATCGAGGGATATACCATCCAGTCGTCATCGGGCAAGATTATCTTTCCCGTCGTCGAACCTTTCGGCTCCCACCTTGCCGAGAAAATCGGAAACCCGGAAATCGCGCGACAATATGTCTATCAGGAGCTTTACGACTCAACGCTGATTGTCGCCCGCCAGTTCTCGGACAAGAACAAATTTGTCCTCACCGGCAAATATCAGGCATCCAACGGGTCGCAGATCCGGCTCAACGCGATGAACGTGCCGCGCGGCTCGGTTGTCGTTATGGCCGGCGGAGTGCAGCTTATCGAAAACAGCGACTACACCGTAGACTACGCTATGGGCATCGTGACGATTACCAATCAGAGCATCATCGACTCGGGACAGAGCATCAGTGTGACGATGGAAAACCAGTCACTCTATTCGACCCAGCGGAAAACCCTCCTCGGCCTCGACCTCAACTACAGGTTCAACAAGGATTTCAACATCGGGGCGACCGTCATGCACTTCTCCGAGAAAGCGCTGACCGAGAAAGTCAACATAGGCGACGAGATTATCAACAACACCATGTGGGGGCTCAACATGCAGTACAACACGCGTTTCATGTGGCTGACCAATCTGTTAAACAAAATCCCCACCGTCAACGCCACACAGCCGTCGACTCTTGCCGTTCAGGCCGAATTTGCACAGCTCATACCCCACAAGCAACCGACCGGCAGCAACAAGGGCAGCTCCTACATCGATGATTTCGAGTCGACCCAGACCGGCATCGACCTGCGCTCACCCTATTCGTGGTTTCTCGCATCGACCCCCTACGACCCGTCGGCCGACGCGCTTTTCCCCGAAGCCGCGCTGTCCAACAACGTCGACTACGGCAAGAACCGCGCCCTGCTTTCATGGTACTTCATCGACCGCATGTTCACATCGCGCAACTCGTCACTGTGTCCCGGCTACATCAAGAGCGACTACGAGCAGCTGAGCAACCCCTACGTCCGCGAAGTCACTTCCCACGAGATTTTCCCCGGCCGTGAGCTGACCTACGGGGAATCCAACACCATCCAGACTCTCAACCTGTCGTTCTACCCTACCGAGCGCGGCCCCTACAACCTCGACGCGACCAATATCGATGACGAGGGCAGGCTGCTCAATCCTGAAAAACGCTGGGGAGGCATCATGCGCAAGATGGACAACACCAACTTCGAGCAATCCAATATCGAATATGTCCAGTTCTGGATGCTCAGCCCATTCCTTGACCCCGAAAACAACAATCTCGAAGGTGGCGACCTCTATCTCAACTTCGGCGAAATATCCGAGGACATACTCAAAGACGGGTTAAAGAGCTACGAAAACGGCATCCCCTACGACGGTGACGACCGTTATCTGCAAAACACCGTGTGGGGACGCGTTTCATCGCAAAACTCGCTGACCTACGCATTTGACAACAACTCGGGTGCCCGTGTCATTCAGGACGTGGGTCTTGACGGACTGCCCAACAGCGACGAATTTGTCTTCGATTCCTACCGCGACTACCTCGACCAACTGCGCCGGAAACTCTCACCCGCTGCTATCGCCCGGATGCAGGAAGACCAGTTCTCGGCATTCAACGACCCTGCCGGTGACAACTACCATTTTTATCGCGGATATGACTACGATGAAATGCGCGCCTCCATCATCGAGCGTTACAAGCATTACAACGGCGTCGAGGGCAACTCTCTGTCACCCGAGGATGCGTCGGACCCTCTCTACCAGTCCTCGCGCAGCCTTCCCGATGTCGAGGACATCAATCAGGACAACACGCTCAACGAGTATGAACGCTATTTCCAATACAAGGTTTCCATTCGTCCCGAAGACCTCGAAGTGGGCAGAAATTATATCACCGACAAGCAGGTGTCGATTGTCCCCACCCCGTCAGGGAAAAATCTTGAGGTCGTGTGGTATCAGTTCAAGATACCGTTGAGCGACTACGAGAAAGTCGTCGGCAACATCAGCGACTTCTCGACAATCCGTTTCGCCCGCATGTTCATGACCGGTTTCAAGGCAGTCACCCACCTGCGCTTTGCAACCTTCGAGCTTGTGCGCGGCGAGTGGCGCCCCTATGATTTCAACCTCAACAACCGTGGCGATTCCCCGGCCGAGGGACAGCTTGACATCTCGGTGGTAAACATCGAGGAAAACGCGTCGCGCCAGCCGGTCAACTACGTCCTTCCCCCGGGTGTCACCCGCATCACCGACCCGGGACAAAGCCAGATTGTACAGCTCAACGAGCAGTCGATGTCGATGAAAGTCATCGGCCTGCGTCCCGGTGATGGCCGTGGAGTGTACCGCAACACACTCCTTGACCTCCGCAACTACAAGAAAATGCAGATGTGGATTCACGCCGAAAAACTCATCGACGACGAGACCAACCTGCGCTCGGGAGAACTCTCGCTGTTCATCCGTCTCGGAAGCGATGTCAAGAGCAACTATTACGAGTATGAAATCCCGCTTGAACTGACCCCTCCCGGAAAGTACGACGAAGATTCGGAACGTTCCAAAGTGTGGCCCGCGGCCAACTATATGGACTTTGACCTCCAGACACTTGTCAACCTCAAGAAGGAGCGCAACCGGGCCAAGAGCGCGCAAGAGCCGGGGGTGGGATTCGGGACACTGTACCGTGGCCGCGACCCGGCCAACGAGCGCAACAGCATCGCTGTAATCGGCAACCCGTCGCTGAGCGATGTCAGGGTGCTGCTCGTCGGGGTGCGCAACAACTCAAGCGTTGTCAAGGACGGCACCGTGTGGGTCAACGAGCTTAAAGTCACCGACTTCAACAGCGAAGGCGGATGGGCCGCGAAAGGGAACGTCAACCTTGGCGTTTCTGACATTGCCACGCTCAATTTCGGCGCGCATGTCGAGACGGCCGGATTTGGCGGCGTTGACCAAGCCCTCAACCAGCGGCGGCTCGACGACTATGAGCAGTACAACTTTGCCGTGCAGGTCGATGCAGGCCGTTTCCTCCCCGAGGCAGCCAAACTCCGCGCGCCCATCTTCTACTCGGTATCAAAAGAAAAGACATCGCCCAAATACAACCCGCTCGATCAGGACGTGCTGCTGAAAGACGCGCTCGACAACGCAGCCGACAAGCATGAACGCGACTCTATCGAAAACTTTGCCATCGAGCGTTCGACGGTCAAGAGTTTCAGTATTTCGGGGTTGAAATTTGACGTGCAGAGCAAGAACCCCATGCCGTGGGATCCCGCCAACTTCACATTTAATTTCTCGTTCAACAAACAGTCCAAGAGCGACCCGACTACCGAATATGAGAACACCAACGACTACCGTGGCAGTTTCCAGTATACCTACACTCCGTTCATAAAAGGCATCAAACCATTCGGATGGATTAAAAGCAAGTCCAAGAACCTTAAATTTGTCAAGGATTGGGAAATAAACTATCTTCCCAACAACATATCGTTCCTGACCACCATGTCGCGCTACTACTACGAGCAGCAGACACGCTCCGAAACCGATGTCAATTTCCAGCTGCCCGTGGCTGTCAGCAAAAACTTCCTGTGGGACCGCCAACTCTCCCTGACATGGAATCTCACCAAGCAGCTTAACTTCAGTTTCAATTCCAACACCTCGGCCCGCATCGAGGAAACCGTCGGGGCCGTGAACCGCAAACTGTTCCCTGACAAATACAAGGAATGGAAAGACACCGTGTGGCAGAGCATTCTCTCGATGGGCACGCCGTGGAGCTACAATCAGACATTTGTCGCCTCCTACAAGGCCCCCTTCTCCCGCATCCCGGTTCTCGACTGGCTGACCGGCTCGGTGAGCTATAACGCCACCTACCGCTGGGACCGCGGTGCCGAAGTCGATGGCGTGTCTATGGGCAACTCCATCGCCAATCAGGCCGTGTGGAATGCCGACGGACGCATCAACTTCGAGTCCCTGTACAACAAATGGAACTTCACCAAAGAGGTCAACAAACGTTTCGCGTCCAAAAGAAACAATGCCCGCAACACCCGCGAAAAGAAACCCAAGAAATTTGAACGCACATTTGCCCTGCTCCCCGACACCACACTGACCATCAAGCACAACCTGCGCAGCAAGAAGATAAAAGTCACCGCAGCGACAGTCGACGGCAAACCGTTCAAGGCACAGACCAAGGTTATCGACGCCAACTCTATCCAAGTGCTAAACCGCGGTACCGAGAACATTAAGTTCACTATCGAGGAAGTCCTGAAGGAAGAAAAGAGTTTCATGCGCGACCTTGCCGAGTACGGAGCCCGTTTCCTCATGAGCCCCCGCAGTGCCAGCGTGCGTTTCCGCAACACCAAGTCACTTTCTCTACCATTGTTCCGACCTGACATCGGCAATGTCTTCGGCCAGAGCAACAGCTACGGCCCCATGTCGCCCGGCCTTGACTTCGCATTCGGATTCACTGACGAGAACTATGTCTACCGTGCCAAGGAACGCGGATGGCTTGTTACCGACGACGGGCAGACATCGCCCGCCGTGTGGTCCAACGCCCACGAGATAAACTTCGAGCTGACGCTCGAACCGATTCGCGGTCTCAAAATCCTGCTCACGACCAACCGCACCGACAACCATTCGCGTCAGATACAGTTCATGTATGACAACATGCCGGTATCCCTCTCGGGCAGCTATACCAAGACCCACTGCGCCATCCGCACCGCCCTGCGAGGCAGCACCGCCTCCAACGGATATGACAGTCCAGCCTTCAACAAGTTCCTTGAAAACATCCCCGTCATCGCCGACCGTCTTGAAGACAAATACCACGGAATGCGCTATCCCGAGGGTGGTTTCATGGCCGGCAACGTAAACGCGGGCAACATCTATAACCCCGAAGTCGGCACCGTGTCGTCGACAGGCAGCGACGTTCTCATCCCGGCATTCCTTGCAGCCTATACCGGCACCGATGCCCGCAAGCAGTACCTCTCACCCTTCCCGTCGCTTGCCGAGGCCCTTCCCAACTGGCGCATTACCTATGACGGACTTATCTACCTCGGCAACTTGGGCAACATCTTCAAGTCGTTCACGCTTTCCCATGCCTATCAGTGTACCTACACCGTCGGGTCCTACTCCTCCTATCTCAACTGGATTTCAGTTGACGGCGACTATGGCTTCACGCTCGACGAGATTTCAGGCAACCCCATCCCCTCCTCCCCCTACAATATCTCGTCGGTCGCTATCACCGAGAAATTCGCCCCTCTCATCGGTGCCTCGGTAACGCTGAAAAACGAAATGACGTTCAACGCCGAGTATCGCGACAGCCGCACACTGACCCTCAACACGTCGGCCGGACAGGTTGTCGAGGCCACTAACCGGGGCATAACCGTAGGTGCCGGATATAAGATTGTCGGATTCAACAGCGTCCTGAAAATGAAAGGCTCGCAACAAGGTGTAAGCAACGACCTCACGCTCAACGCCGACTTCTCTTTCCAGCAGAATCAGGCACTCATACGCCGCATCGAAAGCAACTATACTCAGGCCACCAGCGGGACGCGCACTGTCACGATGAACTTCACCGCAAGCTACGTCATGAGCCGCCGTCTCACTCTCGCCGCTTTCTTTGACCATCAGATTAACACGCCGATTGTGTCATCCACCGCCTACCCGACGACCAACACATCTTTCGGCATAACCATGAACCTCTCCCTCGCCCGGTAACTTATGAAACACGAATACATCGGATTATGGTCCCTTCTGACAGTGGCTCTCGCCATTTTTATAGGTTTCTCCTGTCTTGAGCCTGTCACTCTCGCGGGTGTCGAACTGAAATCCTCGGGTATCGCCGACCGGCTCACCCGCCCTGTTTCCGAGCAAGAAAACAGCAGCGATGCACCCGCCGCCCAACCTGAAGTTCAAAAGGTGGCGACCGATACCGCCTCTAAAAACATTCTCCTTATCGGCGACTCGATGCTTGAGGGGATAAATCCGCGCCTTGCCGCCTATGCAAGGGAAAACGGCCACACGCTGAACTCGGTAATCTGGTACAGCTCGACAACGGCCTACTGGGGAAACTGCGACACTCTGCGGGTGTTTCTGCGGCAGTTCAAACCCGACTATATCTTTATCAGCCTCGGGGCCAACGAGCTTTTCGTAAAAGACATTATCGAAAAACGCGAGGGGTGCCTGAAATATTTTCTTGAACAGATCGGCGACATCCCTTACCTGTGGATTGGCCCTCCCAACTGGAAAAAGGATACCGGAATCAACGAAATGATTGCCCGCAATGTCAAGCCGGGATGCTATTTCAAGAGTGACGGCATGCACTTTGACCGCACAAAGGACGGCGCACACCCCACCCATGCGTCAGCCGCGCAGT
Source organism: Porphyromonadaceae bacterium UBA7042 (assembly GCA_002494015.1). Classification (GTDB taxonomy): domain Bacteria; phylum Bacteroidota; class Bacteroidia; order Bacteroidales; family Muribaculaceae; genus Duncaniella. The sequence continues at coordinate 82,192 of DLAR01000102.1, forward strand.
GGGTCGACAGCATAGCGCGGTGGATGCCACTGCACAGCTCCCACCCCATCAAGATGAACACTCCGACGATGGCCAAGAGCCGTCCCGCGTCGGTAACAGTCCTCCAACCCCTGAAACAGCCACTACCAATGCGTCATTGATATGGACTTTCCAACCGTATTCCATAATATATGCAGCCTCCTCCGCTACGAGGCATCCGCGCCCATGCTTTTTTCAAGCGGATTGTTCTGGGCGCTGTTCCTTGTGTTTCTACCGGTATATGCTTTGCTGAAAAAACGCCTGTGGCAGATGCTGACATTTGTCGTGGCATTCAGCCTCTACTTCTATTACAAGTCAAGCGGGGTGTTCTTCATTCTCCTCATCTGCACGTCGCTGCTCGACTGGACACTGTCACGCCTGCTCGCCGTGCTGACCGTCAAGTGGCAGCGCAAAATGTGTGTGTGGATTTCGGTCATAGCATCTCTCGGCATACTCGGCTACTTTAAATATGCCAACTTTTTCCTGTGGAACTGGAACGCGATGGTCGAGGGTAATTTCCAGCCGCTCGACATTATTTTGCCCGTCGGAATCTCGTTTTATACGTTCCAGTCAATCAGCTACATCGTCGATGTCTACAAGGGACGCGTCGCTCCCACCGAGACTTGGCTCGAATACATTTTCTTCCTCTCCTTCTTCCCGGCCCTTGTCGCCGGCCCAATCGTGCGCGCTGACTATTTCATCCCGCAGATCAGGCAGAACAACCGCGCTACCCGCGACGAAGTTTATGCCGGACTGTGGCTCGTAATCCTCGGGGTTGTCAAGAAAGCCCTCATCGCCGACTATATCGCACAGTACAATGACCTGATTTTCATGCAGCCCACCGGATACAGCGGTTTTGAATCGCTGATGGGTGTAATCGGCTACACGATGCAGATTTACTGTGATTTCTCAGGTTACAGCGATATGGCAATCGGCATTGCCCTAATCATGGGGTTCAAACTCAGCCTGAACTTCGATTTCCCCTACAAATCGCAGAATCTCACCGAGTTCTGGCGACGCTGGCACATCTCGCTCTCATCGTGGCTCCGCGACTATGTCTACATTCCGCTCGGAGGCAACCGCAAAGGCACGTTTCGCACCTACCTTAACAATTTCCTCACCATGCTCGTCGGCGGACTGTGGCACGGGGCAGCGTGGAAATTTGTCTTCTGGGGTGCCATGCATGGTGCCGGCCTTGCCGTTCACAAGGCATCAAAGCCGTTGCTTTCGCGCCTGCCCGACAACCGGGCCATCCGGGCTGTATCTTGGACTGTCACCATGATTTACGTCTCGCTCCTGTGGGTCTTTTTCCGTGCCGACTCTTGGACCGACTCATGGCTCATAATCCGCAACATCTTCACCAATTTCAGTCCCGCCCACATCATCCCGTTTGTCGAGGTGCGTTATGTGTGGCTGATAATGATGACAGTCATTATCGCGGCCCACTGTATGCCCCGCCGGATATATGACCGCCTTGCCGTGTGGTTTGTCTCTACCCCGTGGCCTGTCAAGCTGCTGGTATTCATTGTTGCCGTCCAGCTTGTCATCCAGTTCATGTCAGAAGAAGTCGCACCCTTCATATATTTCCAATTTTAAAAAATCATCCTAAACTACCAACTTATTGGCTGTTTCATCTGTTATACTATTACAAATTTCATGAAACGGCACAATGAAACAGACACATCTCCTTCTTCTGCTCCTTCTCTCCCTCGGAATCTCAGCCTCGGCACAGACAGCACAGTCAGATCTTGACATGTTGGGCCTTAAAGGTTCAGTCCAGAATGTCCATATAGATTTTGACATGGGAGGATGCACATGGTGTGTCGACTACTCTTTTGACCATAAAGGCAATCTGATAGCCGTCGACGGATTGCCCGTTGTCGTGGAGCGGGACGGAGCCGCACGCATTACACGTTGCATAGTGTCGACATTTGATGAAAACGGGGTGCCGTTTCAGATGGTCACTACCTATAATTATGACAACAATCGCCGGGTGACATCGGCATCCCGCTCGACCGACCGCAGCAACTGGGTCGAGACTTTTACCTACGGTCCCGACGGCCGACTTGTCGCCCGCTCCTATACTTCGCTTGACGGAGACGAGTCCTACACTTATGTTTATGCCGACGCCATTGACGCTCTCGGCAACTGGCTCTCCCGCACCTCGCAACTCGACGATTCCCCCGAGTTGATTACTGAATCAAGGCTGATTGAATATTATTAATCCATCGAATTTTCTGAAAGTGTATAATTATTTTTTACACTCTACATTTGGATTCCTTGCCTGTAATCCCTATTTTTGCTAAAAAAATTGGACAATGGCATTTTTTGACAAAATAAGCGACGCTGCCAAGAAAGCCAAGGACGGCGTGGCAGCAGCATGCGGGAATATAGCGGAGTTTTCAGGAAAAACAGCCGGGGAAATCGGGGAGGCTATAGCATCGGCTCCCGACAGTATCGCACGGTTTGGGGAAATGTTTTCCGAGTCAGACTTTTGGAAGAAGACTTCTGACGTGGCCGCCAAGGCCGGGAAAGCTGTCATCAGCATGGCACTGACACTGTTCTACGGTATCGAATCGGCCCCCCTGAAGGACAAGATGCTTATTCTCGGCGCGCTCGGCTATTTCATCCTTCCGGTAGACGCGATTCCTGATTTTATCCCGGTTGCCGGATATACCGACGACCTTGCCGCGCTGACCGCAATATATAACATCGTGAAGGGTTCGATTGGTCCTGAAGCTGCGCTTCGTGCCGATGAAAAGCTGAAAGAATGGTTCAAAGAAGATACCGGCGGGCGAGAATCCATCCCGCCGGCCGAGTAGGTTTTGCGGAAGGCAGACAATAAACGGCCTTTTTCTGAGTTTATATAATGTATAAATACCATTATATATCCTCTGATGAAAAACCTGTTGACAAAGATAGTGATTGCCTTGGCTTTGGCCGTCGGGGCGACATCGACCGCGATGGCTAACGAAAAGGACGACTTCAACCCCGTGCAGACGGGTGTTAACTCGCTCGGAATCGCGCCCGATGCCCGCGGTGCCTCTATGGGCGACCTCGGCGCGGCAACCGACCCCGATGCCAATTCCCAGTACTGGAACCCGTCCAAATATGCGTTTGCCTACAGTCAGGGGGCAGTCTCGCTCAGTTACACCCCGTGGTTGCGCAAACTTGTAAACGACATCTTCCTTGCCAATCTTGCCGGTTACTGGAAGCTCGGCAGTGATGACAATCAGGCCATCTCGGCCTCATTGCGCTACTTCTCGCTCGGCGAGGTGACCACCAATGGTCCCGGCGGAGAAGCCGGACAGTCACTGAACCCCTACGAGATGTCAATCGACGTGGGTTACAGCCGCAAACTGTCCGAAAAATTCTCTATGGGCGTCGTTTTCCGCTACATCTATTCCGACCTCGGTTTCTCCGACTCCTACGCCGGTGACCAGTCGACCGGAGCCTCGGCATTCTCGGCCGACATAGCCGGGTATTATACCACCTACCCTATCATCGGGCGCAACGAATGTCAGTGGTCTTGGGGATGGAACATTTCCAATATCGGCACCAAGGTTTCCTACAACAACGGCGAAAACCCCGCTTTCCTCCCCACCAATATGCGTCTCGGGACATCGTTCACCTTTCCTCTCGCCGACTACCACAACCTCTCACTCAACCTTGACCTCAACAAACTCCTCGTCCCGACGCGCCCGCGCCGCAAGGATTATGCTGACGATACCGACGGCGAGATTGCCTATATCGACGCGCTTGAAAACTGGGAAAACATGTCGCCCATAACCGGCATTTTCAAGTCGTTCAGCGATGCCCCCGGCGGTTTCAAAGAAGAACTGAAAGAGATAACCTACTCGCTCGGAGCCGAATACAGCTACAACCAGCAGTTCTTCCTCCGCGCAGGCTATTTCTATCAGAACGAAAGCAAGGGCAATCTACAATACTTCGGCATCGGTGCCGGTTTCGCGCTCAACGTCCTGCGTCTCGACGCTTCCTATATGCTCGCGACCGCACAGACCTCGCCACTCGACCAGACACTGCGTTTTACACTGACATTTGACATGGACGGCCTGCGCGACATCTTCGGTCGCCGTCGTTAACAACCACTGCTTATGAACGATTTTAGAACCGGAATGGGGATGGATGTCCACCGCCTTGTCGAGGGCAGGGACCTGATACTGTGTGGCGTCAAAATCCCCTACGAAAAAGGCTTGCTCGGCCACAGCGATGCCGACGTAGCACTCCACGCGCTCAGTGACGCGCTTCTCGGCGCGGCAGCCATGCGTGACATCGGCTACCACTTCCCCGATACCGACCCGGCCTATAAAGGTGCCGATTCACGGGTGTTGCTCCGTGAAGTGAAACGCCTGCTCGACGAGGCGTGTTTCGCGATTTCCAATGTCGACGTAACCATCGTCGCGCAACGGCCAAAGTTGCTGAACTTCATACCCGAAATGATAGCCAATATCGCGGCCGACCTTCAGCTTGAACCGTCGCGAGTCTCGGTCAAGGCCACAACCACCGAGCATCTCGGATTCACAGGCCGCGGCGAGGGCATAGCGGCCTATGCGACAACCCTGATAATTAAAAATTGAAATTTTCCATTTTCAATTCTCAATTCTCAATTCTCAATTCTCAATTGACTATCATGGGCAAATTGCTGAGAATAACACGCATCATAATCGCCTCGGTCATGCTTATCGCAGTGACCGGGGCGGCTGTCGATTGCGGCCTCATGTTGCCCGCAGTCGCCGAGTGGTTTGAAAAGATTCAGCTCATCCCGGCGGTCATGTCGTTCTCTCTTGCCTATTTCGTGTTCTGGCTCATCGCCACACTGATACTGGGCCGCATTTACTGTTCAACCGTCTGCCCCCTCGGCACGTTTCAAGACATCTGCTCCCGCGTCCCCCGCACGGGCCGCCACCGCGACAGCCATGACTACCACTACCACCGACCGTTTGACCGCACGCGCTACATCTCGCTTGCCATCGTGGTCGCGTCGCTCGTAACCGGCATTCTGCTCGTCGTGTCACTTGTCGACCCGTGGTGCATTTACAGCCGTTTCTGCGTCAACGTGCTGAATCCGGCAGTCCGGCTGATTGTGGGCGACGGTTTCTATGATACAGCTGCTGTCGCGGTCAGCGAGAACCCGCATCTGAAGATAATGGGAGCCTCGGCCATCGGTCTTGTCATCTCGCTCGTGTCAATGGGAATTGTCGGATGGATTGCTGCCAAGAGCGGCCGCACCTTCTGCAACACAGTGTGCCCCGTCGGGACAACCCTCGGGTTCATATCGCGCAACTCGATTTTCCACATCGACATCGATACCGACAAGTGCATCCAGTGCCGCCGGTGCGAGCATGTGTGCAAGGCATCCTGCATCGACCTGATCGACCATGTGGTCGACTCGTCTCGCTGCGTGACCTGTTTCGACTGCCTGCCGGTGTGCCCCAACGACGCAATCCGTTATACAACCGAGCGGCATCAGCTCGCCATACCGATGATGCAGAAAATCTCGCGCACGATAGCGGGCGCGGGGAGTGTCAGCACGTCGGCTCCCGCCCGGGGCGTGACATCGTGTGACAAAGAACAACCACAAGAAAAATCATCTATCGAAAATGAAACAATATCTTGACCTGTTAAAAAAAATCGTCGAGACCGGCGTTGACCGGGGCGACCGCACCGGGACCGGGACACGCAGCATCTTCGGCTACCAGATGCGGTTCAACCTTGCCGACGGATTCCCCTTGCTCACAACCAAGAAACTTCACCTGAAGTCGATAATCTATGAGCTGCTCTGGTTCCTGCGCGGCGACACCAACGTGAAATACCTTCAGGACCACGGTGTCAGGATATGGAACGAATGGGCTGATGCCGACGGAAACCTCGGGCACATCTACGGCTACCAGTGGCGGTCGTGGCCCGACTACAACGGAGGATATATCGACCAGATTGCCGAGGTCGTAAACACCATAAAGAACAATCCCGAGTCGCGCCGAATCATCGTCAGCGCATGGAACGTGGGCGACCTCAAAACAATGAATCTTCCCCCGTGCCACCTGTTGTTCCAGTTCTATGTGGCCGACGGGCGGCTCTCGCTCCAGCTCTATCAGCGCAGTGCCGACTGCTTCCTCGGCGTGCCGTTCAATATCGCCTCCTACGCATTGCTGCTCATGATGGTCGCGCAGGTCACAGGTCTTGAACCGGGCGATTTTGTCCACACCCTCGGCGACGCCCACATCTACAGCAACCATTTCGGGCAGGTGGCCGAGCAGCTTTCGCGCAAGCCGCGACCCCTTCCCCGCATGATTATCAATCCCGAGGTCAAGGAGCTGACCGACTTCAAGTTTGAAGACTTCATTCTCGAAGACTACAATCCGCACCCCCACATCAAAGCTACCGTAGCCGTATGACAGCACTGACCATAATCGTCGCCGTAGCCCGCCGAGGCGCGATAGGCCGCCGAGGCGACCTGCTGTTTCACATCAGCGACGACCTGAAACGTTTCAAGGCCCTGACAATGGGATGCCCGATCATTATGGGCCGCAAGACATTTGAATCATTCCCCAAAGGCCCCCTTCCCGGACGGCGCAATATCGTTATCACCCGCAACCGTGGCTATTCCCGCGACGGCATCGAGACCGCAGCGTCGCTCGACGAGGCCATCTCGATGTGTGCAGGTGGCGAAAAGGCGTTTATTATCGGTGGCGGCGAGGTCTACCGTCAGGCAATCGGCCGTGCCGACACCATCGAGCTTACCGAAATTGATGCCGAAGTTGCCGATGCCGACACCTTTTTCCCCGAGATTGACGACACTGAATGGCACCGAGTGGCCCAATCAGAAACCATGACCGACCCGCGCAGCGGTGCAATGTACCGTTTCGTCACTCTGAAAAGATAGTGACGTGTCGATGCTTGCAGATTGAAAAATAATCGCTAACTTTGCACTGACAAAAACCACGCCCCGGTAGTTCAACGGATAGAATAGAAGTTTCCTAAACGTATGAGCTATT
>DLAR01000060.1 GCA_002494015.1 Porphyromonadaceae bacterium UBA7042
CTTTGGATTAGCATTTGTTATGAAACATCCTCTTAGAGTTTCAGTAACGCAAATGTAGCCACAATAACCCGTTTTTCCAAATTTCGCCGCGTCAAATCACACCACACAGAACGTGGCTGGAGAGAAATTGCACCACGTTAAGTTCTAATTTCTTGTCGCAGTCCCCTTTCTCACTCCCGTTGCAATATTCGCGATAATTTGTTACCTTTGCAGCTACGAAACAAATCAGACCGCGACACAGTGAACAATTCAACCGACACTATAAAAAATATCGCCCTCCTCGGGTCGACCGGCTCGATAGGGACTCAGACCCTCGACATAATAGCTCGTTATCCAGACCGGTTCCGCGCCACGGTGCTCGCCGCCGGACGCAATGCCGACCTGCTGGCCGAGCAGTGCCGCATCCACCACCCGGCCCTCGCCATCATTGCCGACGAATCACAACTTTCCCGACTTCGCCAACTGCTCGACGGCCTCGGCATCGAGACTGCCGCCGGGGCACAGGCCATTGCCGACGCAATGGAGCGCCCTGACATTGACACGGTTGTCACCGCCACAGTGGGATACAGCGGCTTGCTTCCGACTGTCCGCGCCATCAAAGCGGGAAAGGATATTGCTTTGGCCAACAAAGAGACCCTTGTCGTAGCCGGTGAGCTTGTCACCAACCTGCTTGCCGACAGCACGTCACGCATAATACCGGTCGATTCGGAACACTCGGCCATATACCAGTGTCTCATAGGCGAAAACCCCGCTACAGTCGAGAAGCTCATCATCACCGCATCGGGAGGTCCGTTCAGGGGTTACACAGCCGAGCAACTTGCCGGCGTGACCGTCGAGCAGGCCCTTAACCATCCCCGGTGGCACATGGGCGCAAAGATAACTGTCGATTCCTCCACGATGCTCAACAAGGCTTTTGAAATCATCGAGGCCCGGTGGCTTTTCGGAATCCCGCCCGAGAGAATCGAGGCAGTCGTACATCCACAGTCAATCGTCCACTCGATGGTGCAGTTCCGCGACGGCGCGATAAAAGCTCAGATGGGACTGCCCGACATGCATCTCCCCATCAGCTACGCCCTCGGCGACACCGACCGTCTCGCGGGAGCTGAAAAAGGCATGACCCTTGCCGACTATGCCACGTTGACATTTGAACGGCCCGACGAGTCACTGTTCCCCTGCCTATCGCTTGCCCGCCGTGCCCTTGCGGCAGGAGGCAACACGGCATGTGTCATCAACGCCGCCAACGAGGTCGCCGTAGCCGCGTTCCTCGACAAAAAAATACCCTACACCGGTATCTACCCCCTCATCTGCGACACTATCAACCGCGTAGACTACATCGCCGCCCCCACACTCGACGACTACGTCGCGACTCATACCGCGGCCACAGCCGTGGCCCGCGAGCTCGTCCCGACACTCCACTAAACCATAAACCCAAACTTTAAACCGAAAATGGAATCCTTCCTTATAAAAGCACTGCAACTCATCGCTGCACTCGGCTTTCTCGTCATCATTCACGAGTTTGGCCACTATATCTTCGCCCGCATCTTCGGCATCAAGGTAGAGAAATTCTACCTGTTCTTCAACCCGTGGTTCACCCTTGCCAAGTGGAAACCCAAAGACAAACCGGGTGCTGACCCGTCCAAAACATCATGGCGCGACACCGAATACGGCATCGGATGGCTGCCGCTCGGCGGCTATTGCAAGATAGCCGGCATGATTGACGAATCAATGGACACCAAGCAGATGCAGCAAGAACCACAGCCGTGGGAGTTCCGCACAAAACCCGCCTACCAGCGTCTTCTCGTCATGCTCGGCGGCGTGCTGTTCAATTTCATCCTCGCCATCATCATTTATGCCGGTATCGCCTTTTACTGGGGTGAGAAATACATTCCGCTCGATGCCGCCACCGAGGGCATGGACTTCGTACCCGCAGCAATTGACGCAGGTTTCCGCAACGGCGACATACCTCTGACTGCCGACGGCAAAAAACTCGACGCGTCAACCGGCAATTACGCCCTCGAAATGGTCGAGGCCAAACGTGTCACTGTCCTGCGCGACAAACGCGACACTGTAACCATCGACATCCCCGACGATTTCATCTTCCGCCTAAATGACGACAAGGGTTTCTTGGCCTACCGCCTACCTGTCGTCATCAGCCGCATTGTGCCGGGCGAACCAGCCGAGAAAGCAGGTCTGCTCGAAGGCGACCGCATCATCGGGGTCGACTCTATCGAAACTCCCACCTACACCGAGCTTACCCCTGCGCTGCTCAACTACAAAGACACCCCCACGACCGTCACCATCATCCGCAACAACTCGGTGATGACTGTTCCCGTGACACCTAACTCCTACGGCAAACTCGGGTTCCAGCTCACTCCGCTGACCGATGTCTACCCCACCGTCACCGTGCGCTACAACCTCCTGCAGTCCTTCCCCAAAGGGTGGGAAATCGGCACCGGCACTCTCGGCAACTATGTCGGGTCAATGAAACATGTATTCTCGGCCGAAGGGGCGCAGAGCCTCGGCGGTTTCGGATCGATAGGCAACCTCTTTCCCGACCGCTGGAACTGGTACTCCTTCTGGCAGATAACCGCCTTCCTCTCGGTCGCACTCGCCTTCATGAACATCATCCCCATCCCGGGACTCGACGGCGGCCACGTCATGTTCCTCCTCTATGAAATCATTACGCGCCGCAAACCATCTGACCAGTTCCTTATTGTCGCCCAATATATCGGCATGGCGTTACTGTTGCTGCTGCTCGTTTATGCCAACGGCAACGACCTGTTCCGCGCATTCCTGAAGTAATCCATCATTATATATGTATAAAGACATCGTATTAAAACGAGGCAAAGAAGACTCGTTGCTGCGTTTCCACCCGTGGGTATTCTCGGGGGCAATAGCCACACTTCCCGACGGCCTTGAAGAAGGCGAGACCGTTCGCGTCACCGCCTCCGACGGTCGCCTGCTCGGTATCGGCCACTACGAAATCGGCTCCATTGCCGTCCGCATTCTCGACAGCCTCGACATCGCGCTCGACGAGGCATTCTATGCGTCCCGTCTTGCCGAGGCATGGACGCTCCGACAAAGGCTCGGCCTCGTGCGCCCCGACAATTCCACCTTCCGCCTCGTCCACGGCGAAGGAGACTTCCTCCCCGGCTGCGTTATCGACATCTACGGCTCGACAGCCGTTCTCCAAGCTCATTCGCCCGGCATGCATTATGCGCGCCACATCATCTCCCGCGCACTTGTCGACCTCCCGGGTGCAGGGATTAAGAACGTCTACTACAAGTCAGAGACCACGCTCCCGTTCAAGGCACGCCTTGACCCGGTCAACGACTACATCACCGGTGCTTTTGATACCAATATAGCCGTTGAAAACGGTCTGAAATTCAACATCGACTGGCTCAAAGGACAGAAAACCGGATTCTTTGTCGACCAGCGCGACAACCGCGCCCTGCTTGAGCGTTACAGCAACGGGGCGCGAGTGCTGAACATGTTCTGCTATACAGGAGGATTCTCAGTCTACGCCATGCGTGGCGGCGCGACACTCGTCCACTCGGTCGACAGCTCGGCCAAGGCGGTCGCCCTGACCGATGCCAACATCGCGTTGAATTTCCCCGGCGACAGCCGCCACAAAGCCGTGGCCGAAGATGCCTTCCGCTATCTCGGCGACATGGAGAAAGGAGCCTACGACCTCATAATACTCGACCCGCCCGCATTTGCCAAGCACCGCAGCGCGCTCAACAACGCCCTGCGCGGCTACCGACGGCTCAACGCTGCGGCATTCGAGAAAATCGCCCCCGGGGGCATCCTGTTCACCTTTTCCTGCTCCCAAGCGGTCAGCCGCGAACAGTTCCGCCTCGCTGTCTTCTCGGCAGCAGCATCGACAGGCCGCCGAGTGCGCATCCTTCATCAGCTCACCCAGCCGGCCGACCATCCTGTCAGCATCTACCACCCCGAGGGGGAATACCTCAAGGGTCTCGTGCTATACGTCGAATAATTTACCAATCTATTAACTCTCATAATGAAACTGATTAATTACATGATTGCCGGTTCAATTGCCGCTCTCTCACTCGCCTCCTGCTCTGACAAGGGACAGAAGGCCGACGCCGATTTCGACTATACCGTCGACCGTTTCGCCGACATCGAAGTGTTGCGCTACAAAGTCCCCGACTTTGAAAACCTCACTCCGCGGCAGAAGGCCCTCGTCTACTACCTCACCGAGGCGGCCATCACCGGCCGCGACATCCTTTGGGACCAGAACGGTTGCTACAACCTCGCCATCCGCGACCTTCTCGAAGACATCTACACCTCCTATGACGGCGACAAGGAATCGCCTGAGTTCAAAGCATTCGAGAAATATTTGAAACAGGTGTGGTTTGCCAACGGCATCCACCACCATTACTCGATGGACAAATTCTCCCCCGAGTTTTCTCGCGAGTTCTTCATGGCCGAGGCTGCCAAACTCCCCGATGCCAAGCGTCCCGAAAACCTTGAAACACTCGCCGAGGTCATTTTCAACCCCTCAGTAATGCCCAAGCGCGTCAACCAAGCCGACGGACAAGACCTCATCACCACATCGGACAATAATCTCTATGCCGAGGGTGTCACACAGGCCGAAGTCGAGGCTTACTTCAACGCCATCAAGGACACTACCATCCCCGACCCGGTTTCCTACGGTCTAAACACCCGCATGACCAAGATTGACGGCAAACTCGTCGAGCAACCATATCGCAAGGACGGACTCTATACCGAGGCCATCACCCGCATCATTGACCAGCTCGGCAAGGCGCGCAACTATGCCGAAAACGACAAGCAGGCAGCCACAATCGACAAACTCATCGAGTTCTACACTACCGGCGACCTCAAAGCGTTTGACGAATATTCAATCGGCTGGGTCGAGGACACTGACTCACAGGTCGATTTCATCAACGGCTTTATCGAGAGCTACGGCGACCCCCTCGGCATGACCGGTGCATGGGAGTCAATCGTCAATTTCAAGAACATCGAGGCTTCCAACAGAACCGAGACCATCTCGGGCAACGCTCAATGGTTTGAGGACAACTCACCCGTAGCCCCCCGTTTCCGCAAAGACAAGGTAAAAGGTGTATCGGCCAAGGTCATCACAGCCGCCATCCTCGCCGGTGACGCATACCCCGCGACACCCATCGGCATCAACCTCCCCAACGCCAACTGGATTCGTGCCGAACACGGCTCCAAATCAGTCACACTCGAAAACATCACCGAGGCTTACGACATGGCATCCCACGGCAACGGTTTCAACGAGGAATTTGTCATCGACAAGGAGACAAGCGACCTCATGGACAAATATCTGTTCATCACTGACAATCTCCACACCGACCTCCACGAGTGTCTCGGCCATGCGTCAGGCCGCCTGCTCCCCGGCGTTGACCCCGACGCACTGAAGGCCCACGGCTCGACCCTCGAAGAAGCCCGTGCCGACCTCTTTGCACTCTATTACCTCGGCGACCCCAAACTGCTTGAACTCGGACTCCTCGACAACCCCGATGCCTACAAGGCCGAATACTACAAGTTCATGCTCAACGGTCTGATGACACAGCTCATGCGCATCGAACCGGGCAAGGACATCGAGGAAGCTCACATGCGCAACCGCCAGCTCATCGCCAAGTGGGTTTATGAAAAAGGCAAGGACGACAACGTTGTGGAATTTGTCAAGCGTGACGGCAAGACATTCATCCGCATCAACGACTACGAGGCACTTCGTAACCTTTTCGGACAGCTCCTCGGCGAAATCCAGCGCATCAAGAGCGAAGGCGACTATGCTGCCGGTGCCGCACTCGTGGAAACCTATGCTGTCAAGGTTGACCAAGACCTCCACAAAGAAGTGCTTGACCGCTACGCCAAGCTCTCGATACCTCCCTATCGCGGATTTGTCAACCCCGTCTACAACCCTGTTACCGACAAGGACGGCAACATCACCGACGTGACCATCGAATACACCGAAGACTACATCCCGCAGATGCTCCGCTACTCGCGCGACTACTCGACTCTGCCCCGAAACACCCGCTACTGTGACGGAACAACCCGCTAACCATACCACATAGACATGACAATCCCCCGCCTCCACACAGGAAACGGGGGATTGCTTTATCTTGACACGCCCTCTTAAAATTCGCTCGAAAAATGGAAACGAATCTTGGGGAAGTCTTGCTGGGCCATTGTCAGCACATATCCCGAGTCGGCAAGGAACACGTCGCGACCTTCGCGGTCAACAGCCATGAATTGGTGCTTGCGTTTCTTGAACGCCGCTAATGCCTCGGCATCGTCGCTTTCTATCCAGCATGCTTTGTAAAGCGAAATCGGTTCCCAACGGCATTGCGCGCCATATTCGTGCAACAGCCGGTACTGGATGACCTCAAACTGGAGCTGCCCCACAGTGCCGATGAGCTTGCGACCGTTAAACTGGTTGACAAACAGCTGTGCGACACCTTCGTCCATAAGCTGCTGAATTCCCTTCTCAAGCTGCTTTGACTTCATCGGGTCAGTATTCTCGATATATTTGAACATCTCAGGCGAGAATGACGGCAATCCCTTGAAATGCAACAACTCGCCCGATGTGAGCGTGTCGCCAATCTTGAAATTGCCCGTGTCGGGAATGCCTACGATGTCACCGGGGTAAGCCTCGTCGACGATACTCTTTTTCTGGGCCATGAACGCCGTCGGAGCGGCAAATTTCATCACCTTGCCCGAGCGCACATGCTTGTATCCCGCATTGCGTTCAAACTTGCCGGAACAGATCTTTACAAACGCTATACAACTGCGGTGATTCGGGTCCATGTTAGCATGAATCTTGAACACGAAACCCGAAAATCCCTCCTCGTCGGGATTGACCATGCGCTCCTCGGTGGTAACGGGGCGCGGCGACGGGGCGATGCGCACAAAGCAGTCAAGCAGCTCCTTGACTCCAAACGTGTTGAGTGCCGACCCAAAGAATACAGGCGCGACCTCGCCGGCAAGATAGGCATGCTCGTCAAATTCGGGATAGACACCCTCGATGAGTTCGAGGTCCTCGCGCAGTTTGGCTGCATCGGTCTCCCCGACGCTCTCGTCGATACGCGGGTCATCAAGCGACGAAATCTCGACACGCTCCGAGACTTTCTGCTTGTTGGGAGTAAACAGGTCGAGAGAATGCTCATAGATGTTATACACCCCCTTGAACTTGGCGCCTATATTAATGGGCCAAGACAATGGGCGCACTTTGATTTTGAGTTCGCTTTCAAGTTCGTCAAGGATTTCAAACGGGTCGCGCCCCTCGCGGTCGAGCTTGTTGACAAATATGATTACAGGGGTGTTGCGCATACGGCACACCTCCATCAGTTTCCGCGTCTGTTGCTCCACGCCTTTTGCGACATCGACCACAATGATTACCGAGTCGACTGCGGTAAGGGTGCGGTAGGTGTCCTCGGCAAAATCTTGGTGACCGGGGGTGTCAAGAATGTTGATTTTATAGTCGCCATAGTTGAAACCCATAACCGATGTCGCCACCGAGATTCCGCGCTGCTTCTCTATTTCCATCCAGTCGCTGGTGGCTGTTTTCTTGATTTTGTTTGACTTTACGGCTCCCGCGATGTGGATTGCGCCGCCGAAAAGCAGCAGCTTCTCGGTCAGCGTAGTCTTGCCCGCGTCAGGGTGAGATATGATGGCAAATGTGCGCCTACGCGCGATTTCTTCGGTCAGTGACATATATCTATATTATTTTTTCATTTTGCGACTGCAAAGTTACGCACAATCAGCCGCGTGACAAAATCAACGGCCCTATTTTATGCCATTTTATGCCATGAGCTTGCTGAAAAAGTGCCATATAGCGATTCCGCCTGACACTGACACATTGAGAGAATGCTTGGTGCCGCGCTGCGGTATTTCGAGACACACGTCACATCGGTCTACAATCTCTTGCGCGACTCCGTTTACCTCGTGTCCCAGCACGAGCGCGTAACGGCATGACGGATTGGGTTCAAAGTCATGCAGACCGACGCTCCCCTTTACCTGTTCGAGTGCGCAAAGCGTCACCCCTTCCTCTTTAAGCCGGGCGACACACTCGTCAGCAGTGTCGAAATACTCCCAGTCCACTGAATCTTCCGCGCCGAGAGCGGTCTTGTGGATTTCCGGTGACGGAGGGGTCGCACTGATGCCACACAGCATGATACGCTCCACGGCAAAGGCATCACAGGTGCGGAATATAGCCCCGATATTATTGAGGCTGCGCACATTGTCAAGCACCACGGTCAACTTCATCTTTGCGCTACGCTTGAACCCCTCGACACTCACGCGATCGAGGTCCCATATCGTCTTTTTCTCCATAAAAAATGCTTTTAAATCACAAAAATAATCAATATTCTCCAATCAGGCAAAACCGGCTCACGCCCTCTGACGTTGGTTAATAAAATTACCATCCTAACAACATAACTATCATGGCCTACAAAATTATAGAAATCGAAGGAATTGGACAGACTTACGCCGACAAACTGGAGGCAGCCGGTATAAAAACCACCGATGACCTGCTTGAAAAATGCGCTTCACCCAAAGGGCGTGAGAAAATAGCAGAGGAAACCGGCATCAGTACCAAACTGATTCTGAAATGGACCAACCATACCGACCTGTTCCGAATCCGAGGTGTCGCAGGGCAGTTTGCCGAGTTGCTTGAAGCCGCCGGTGTTGATACGGTCAAGGAATTCCGCCACCGTGTGGCTGCCAACCTATATCCCAAGCTGGTCGAAACAAATGAGGCCAAAAACCTATGCAACCGCGTCCCCTCCGAAAAGGAAATTCAGAAAATGATTGACCAAGCCAAAGAGCTTGAGCCGGTTATCTCTTATTGACATTTGTTGCGCATCTGCAAGTTATCTCGCCCGGCACTTTCGTTGCCGGGCGGATATTTGACCATACGGCTTGACATCCTGTGCGTGATTCTTGTTTATGTTACAATTGCTTCATGACATCTCTCCGGCATAACATTAGCCATGAGACTTCCTTAAATTGTGCCGATTTTTCCCCATGCGCAAAACAATATGCCGTGCCCTGACGTTAATAGAATAAAAAACGTTAAAAAGCGATTAGTAATGAAAAAGTTCTATTATCTGTTTATCGGATTGATGGCTGTTTCCTTCGGCTCATGTGACGAAAACGCCCGCCTTGCCCGAGACATTCAAGGCTCATGGGCCGGAACCCCTGAGCGCCTAAATGATGCCGAGGATGTCACATCAACTATCGTGGAGACATTTACATTCACTCCCGACGCGGTCAATCCAAAAGCAAAAAAGGGCAATGTGACCATTACCGGCAATGTTTCAACAACCATCCCGATAGCCGTCAGTCCGGTCTCAATATCAGCAGCGGCGACAACGTCAATCCAAGGCTCATGGTCTATCATCGACGATGATGAAATCGCCCTCGTTCTTGACCCCAAGAGTCTTCAGGTGAAAGTCGATCCCGAGGCTGTCACTGTCTCCAACGATATTTTCACCGACCAAAACATCCCGCAGGTCGACTCTCTGCGCCGCGAAGTCACTGCCAATATCGGCGCACAAATACGCCGCGATGCTGAAACTCGCTATCTGTCGGTCAAGCATCTTGACGACGTTAAAATAAAGGGTCCTATACTTAAATTTGAGATTGCCGACATCGAGTATGTACTCACTCGTCAGGGAGAGATTAAATAGTATGCCTGTCCGGCTCCTATCTTAATGCATGCAGCGCGTCGAGCACCGAAACGAGCTCGGCGCGCACTCGTTTGAGCGTATCTATCGCTTCAGAGTGCTTTAGAACACCGTCGCGGTTGCGTTTCAACTCCTCGCGTGCAGCCTCGATGTGCATACCGCGATCGTGTAGAAGGTATTTGACCATACGCAGCTTTTCGATATCCGCCGGAGTATAGGTGCGTCTTCCGTGGGATGTGCGCTGCGGGCGAATCATTGGGAAAACGCTCTCCCAGTAACGCAATGTCGAAGCCGGGAGGTTCAATATATCGGCTGTCTCGCCGATTGTATAATACTTCTTGCTCAGAGAGGTTGACATAATGATACAAAAATAATAATTATTCCATCTCCTGCCTTAACCGGCATGGTCTTTTTGCGTTTTTTAACCATTGTTTCATGCGAAATTTGCCGACTACAAAAAATGTTTGTAAATTTGTAGCATAATGCGTAAAATTTATAAATGTAGATGAAATATTTTGGAGCACATGTATCGGCGCAGGCCGGAGTCAGTCAGGCACCTGTCAACGCACATCTGATAGGGGCGAAATCTTTTGCGCTTTTTACCCGCAATCCCTCCCGATGGACTTCTCCCGCGTTAAAGGGAGAAGAAATTGATGCGTTTAAACTGAACTGCGAGACCTATGGCTACACCCCGGATGTCATACTGCCCCATGACAGTTACCTCATCAACCTCGGGTCTCCCGATGCCGAAAAACTTGAAAAATCGCGAGCCGCGTTTCTTGACGAAATGAGACGATGCGAACAACTGGGGTTGACTTTACTCAACTTTCATCCCGGGAGTCATCTGAAACTTATCAATACCGATAGTTGCCTCGACCTGATTGCCGAGTCAATCAACATCGCCCTCGACATGACTTCGGGAGTCAAGGCTGTTATCGAGAATACTGCCGGACAAGGCAGCAACCTCGGCTATACATTTGAACAGATTGCCCGCATTATCGACCATGTCGAAGACAAGTCGCGAGTCGGGGTGTGCATTGACTCCTGTCATGCCTTTGCCGCCGGATATGACCTGTCTACACCCGAAGGGTATGAGAAAACATGGAAAAATTTCGACGACATCATCGGGTTCCGCTATCTTTCAGGAATGCACCTCAATGACACCAAAAAAGGACTTGGCTCCAAGGTTGACCGCCACGAATCACTCGGCAAAGGGATGCTCGGCAGCGAATTTTTCCGCCTCCTTGCAGCAGATTCACGCATGAACGACATCCCGCTGATTCTTGAAACCCCCGACGAGGAAATATGGGGAGAAGAAATCGCTTGGCTCTACTCCCTTCCTCAGGAATAATGACTATATCATACAGATTATATTTACTTACATTACATCACAATATTTCATGAAAACTAAACCTGACCTGAGCTTTATGAGCTTGTGGAACCTGAGTTTCGGGTTCTTCGGAGTACAAATTGCCTACGCGCTGCAGAGTGCCAATATCTCACGAATTTTCGCCACACTCGGAGCTGACCCCCATGACCTGAGCTACTTCTGGCTTCTTCCTCCTGTCGCCGGCCTTATCATCCAGCCTATTATCGGCACGTTGAGCGACAAGACATGGTGCCGTTTTGGCCGCCGACTTCCTTATCTGATTCTCGGGGCAATCCTTGCTGTAATCGTCATGGTTCTCTTACCCAATGCAGGAAGTTTCCACTTTGCCGTGGCCGGAGCACTTATTTTCGGGGCTGTCGCGCTGATGTTTCTCGACCTCTCTATCAACATCTCAATGCAGCCGTTCAAAATGCTTGTCGGCGACATGGTCAATGAAAAACAGAAAGGACTCGCCTACTCCATTCAGAGTTTCCTGTGCAACGCAGGTTCGGTCGTGGGTTATGTATTCCCCTTCCTGCTTGCATGGATAGGCATAAGCAACGTCGCCGACGGCAATCAGGTCCCTGACACGGTATCCTATTCATTCTATATCGGAGCGGCCATTCTGATTCTCTGCGTCCTCTATACATTCTGGAAAGTTAAAGAAATGCCGCCCAAGCAATATGCCGAATATCACGGCATCTCTCAGGAAGTGAACGAGGAAAAAGAAAACATCTTCACCCTCCTTCTCAAAGCGCCTAAAGTATTCTGGTCAGTCGGACTCGTTCAGTTCTTCTGCTGGGGTGCCTTCATGTATATGTGGACCTACACTACCGGCGGTGTGGCCGAGCAGGCCTTCGGATGGAATCCTGCCGAAGGGACTCAGGTAGCATCCTATCAGGAAGCAGGAAACTGGACAGGTCTCTTGTTTGCCGTTCAGGCCATCGGCTCGGTAATCTGGGCAGCTGTGCTTCCGTTCTTCCCCAACCGCAAGCTCGGCTACAGCCTCAGCCTCGTCATCGGTGGTCTCGGTTTCCTCTCGTCAATGTTTATCACGAGCAAATATCTGCTTTTCCTCTCCTTCTTCCTCGTCGGAACAGCATGGGCAGCTATGCTTGCAATGCCGTTTACGATTCTGACAAACTCGATTTCGGGCAAACACATGGGAGCCTACCTCGGCCTCTTTAACGGCACGATTACCATTCCTCAGATTGTTGCCGCGGCTCTCGGAGGTGTCGTGTTCCACATCCTCGGCGGATTGCACCAGATTAACATGATCGGTCTTGCCGGAGCACTGCTCATTGTCGGTGCGTTCTGCGTGTTCTTCATCCGTGAGACATACGCTGAAGACACTCCCAAGGATTACAGTTCAGAGAAAAAAGCATAAACTATCCGCCGAATAATATACCACAAAGCAGTCCCGGAGCGTTTATAAAGTCCGGGGCTGTTTACTTTTTTTATATGACAGATTCACGCGAAAAAGAGATTTACAAGGTTACCCTCATCGGCAGCGCGGTCAACGCATTGCTGATAGTAGCCAAGTTTGTAGCCGGAATCGCAGGGCGAAGCTCGGCCATGATTGCCGATGCCATTCACTCGCTCAGTGATTTCGCAACTGACATCGTCGTGCTTGTCTTTGTAAGACTTGCCGGTCGGCCCAAAGACAGCAACCACACATACGGGCACGGGAAATTCGAGACGCTCGCCACGTTAATCATCGGGGTGGCGCTCGCCGCTGTCGGCACAGGTGTACTTGTCAACGGCATCAACCTTGTAATCGACAGCGTGAACGGCCGGGAACTTCCTCGTCCCACCATGCTCGCGCTTGCCGTTGCCGTGCTGTCCATCCTCCTCAAAGAGGGCATATATCGTTACACTGTATCCAAAGGGAAACAACTTGAATCGCAGAGCGTCGTCGCCAACGCATGGCACCACCGCAGCGATGCAGTGTCGTCAATCGGGACTCTTGTCGGTATATCCGGGGCGATGTTTTTAGGTGACAAATGGCGTATTCTCGACCCATTGGCCGCCATCGTTGTCAGCTTTTTCATCATCAAGGTCGGTTGGGACATCTCTCGCCCGTGTATCGACGAGCTTCTTGAAAAGTCGTTGCCTAAAGAAACAATCGGGGAAATTGCCCGCATCATAACATCAGTTGACGGAATATGCGAGTTACACAATCTGCGCACCCGCCGTATCGGCAACAATATCGCCATAGAGGCCCATGTAAGGATGGATGGCAACATGTCGCTCCGCGAGGCTCACGCGCTTGCAAGCGAGGCCGAGGACAGGCTTAAAACGAGATTCGGGCCGGCCACTCACGTCGGGTTGCACATGGAACCGAGAAAACGTCATAACAAATCATAAAAAAGCGCGGCCCGCCAAATGTCAGGGGGCCGCGCCATTCGTTCCTCAGTGTTTATTTCTTGAACTCAACAGCAGCTTTCTCGATTCCGAGACACTTTTTGTAGTTTTCAAGATAGGCATTGAATCCGGCCACATCTTCTTCAGTCGGAGAAATACTGAAACCGGTGTTCCCGGCAAACACTTCCATTTCAAGATAGTCGGCAAGCGAGCGCTCGGCCTTGTTGTTGACAAGGAACGACGCAAGGAGTGCCATACCCCACGCTCCGCCTTCTCCGGCGGTCTCCATGACCGAGATGGGAGAATTCAAGGCTGCGGCGAGAATCCGCTGACCGACACCTTTGGTCTTGAACAGACCGCCGTGACCGGTGATGCGGTCAACCTTTATTTTTTCTTCGTTAAAGAGTATGTCGTTGCCTATTTTCAGCACAGCCACCGAGGCATGTATGTTAGCACGCATGAAATTGGCAAGGTTGAAACGGTCGTTGACCGAGCGCACAAAGAGCGGACGGCCCTCGCCGAGGCCGGTCACAGGCTCGCCCGAGAAATAATTGTAGGAAACGAGCCCGCCGCAGTCGGCATCCCCGGTAAGAGCATTGTTATAAAGCTTACCGTAAATCTCGTTCATGTCAACGGGATGACCGAGCAATTCAGTGTATTCGCGGAACAGGTTCACCCATGCGTTAAGGTCGCTGGTACAGTTGTTGCAGTGTACCATTGCCACGAGGCTGCCGTCAGGGGTTGTTACCATGTCAATCATCTCGTATGGCTTGGAAAGGTCTTTTTCAAGCACAATCATCGAGAATGAAGATGTTCCGGCCGACACGTTGCCGGTGCGTTGCTTGACAGCGTTGGTTGCCACCATGCCTGTACCTGCATCACCCTCGGGAGGACATACCGGCACGCCGGGTTTCAGGTTGCCTGAGATGTCGAGCCGGGCCGCACCTTCCTCGGTCAGCACACCGGCACTTTCTCCGGCCATAAGTACGCGGGGGAGAATGTCGGCGAGTTTCCAAGAATATCCTTTGGGAGCGATGAGTTCGTCAAATTTCTCAACCATCCGGGAAGAGTAATTCTTGGTCGCAGGGTCGATGGGAATCATGCCCGATGCGTCACCCACTCCGAGAACCTTCTCGCCGGTAAGCTGCCAGTGGATATATCCGGCAAGGGTGGTGAGGAAATCAATCTCAGCCACATGCTGCTCGTTGTCGAGGATAGCCTGATATAGATGTGAGATGCTCCAACGCAGAGGTATGTTGTAGACAAAGAGTTCCGAAAGCTCGGCAGCAGCCTTGCCGGTATTGGTGTTGCGCCATGTGCGGAACGGGGCAAGAATCTCGCCTTCCTTGTTAAACGGCATGTAGCCGTGCATCATCGCGCTGACACCGATGGCTGCGAGTGTTTCAATCTCAACGCCATACTGTTCCTTGACATTGGCACGCAAATCACGGTAGCAGTCTTGAACGCCAAACCATATCGCCTCCAGACTATAAGTCCACAATCCGTTGACAAGCTGATTTTCCCATTCATGACTTCCTTGGGCGATGGGGTTGTTATCCTCGTCGATAAGGACAGCCTTGATGCGGGTCGAGCCAAACTCTATGCCGAGGATGGCCTTTCCCGACTCAATGGTTTCTTTTGCTTTGTTTATCATGACACGGAGCGATTAGCAAAGGGACTTGTTGAGCATGTAATAAACCTCGCCGAGACGCAGGTCGCGACGGAAGTTTTCGAGCGTTGTATTCTTCTCGATGTGAACCATCTCGATACCGGCGATTTCAGCATAGTCTTCCCAATATTCGGGAGTTACACCATAGGCAAAGCAAGAGTGGTGAGTACCGCCTGCAAGCATCCACGCGGTTGCGCCGACTTCAAAGTTAGGCATGGGAATCCACAGGGCCGAAGCAACGGGGAGTTTGGGCAGCGGTTTGGACTTGATGCACTCGACATCGTTGACGATGAGACGGAAACGGTTGCCGAGGTCAACGACAGTAGCGGTCACGCCTGTACCGGGTTTTGAAGTAAAGACGAGGCGGGCGGTCTGTGATTTGCGGATACCGATTCCGAGGAAGTGTACTTCGAGACGGGGACGCTGCTCGGCGATAAGCGGACATACTTCAAGCATGTGGGCCTGAAGAATCGAGCTGTTTTTGCCGTCAAAGTTGAGAGTGTAGTCTTCAAGGAACGAGCAGCCGCCTTCGAGGCCCTGATTCATCACCCAGAGAGAGCGATAAAGGGCGGCAGACTTCCAGTCGCCTTCAGCACCGAAGCCATAGCCCTCGGCCATCAGTCGCTGCGATGCGAGACCGGGAATCTGGTCAAATCCGCGTCCTGTCACATCGACATTGGCATCGCCGAGGTCGTCAAAGTTGGTGGTGAAACCCTTTGCGCCCTTGTCGGTGAGCACGGCGCGGAGGGTAAGTTCGGCCTTGGCCGAGTTCCAAACCTTGCGATAAGCCTCGGTAGACTTGTCTTCAAGCGATGCGTCATGGTCATATTCCTTAAAGTAAGTGGCCACAAGCGCGTCGACATCCTCGTCCTTGATTGCGTCAAAGTAAGGCATAACCGAGCTGAACGGCATGTAGTCGACATGGTATCCCATGCGCACTTCGGCCTCTACCTTGTCACCGTCAGTAACAGCGACGTTGTTCATCTGGTCGCCGAAACGGATGATGAGCATGTCCTGAGCATCGGCCCATGCGGCGCACACACGCTGCCACACGGCGATGTGTTTCTGGGTTTCTTCATCTTTCCAGTACCCTGTTACAACCTTGCGACGGATACGCATGCGTGTGCAGATGTGGGCAAACTCGCGGTCTCCGTGGGCGCTCTGGTTCAGGTTCATGAAGTCCATATCCATTGTGTCCCACGGAATCTCGGCATTGTACTGTGTGTGGAGGTGCAACAGCGGCTTGCGGAGCTGCTGGAGACCGTGAATCCACATCTTGGCGGGAGAGAAAGTATGCATCCAAGTGATGATACCGATACAACGGTTGTCATTATTGGCGGCCTTCATCAGAGTCTCGACTTCGCGTGAGGAGTTGGCTGTGCCCTTATACACGACTTTGACAGGAAGGTTGCCCGAGTTGTTGAGGCCGTCAACCATTTCCTTTGAGTGAGCATCGACTGCGACTACTGCGTCGCCACCGTAAAGAAGTTGTGCACCGGTAATCCACCAGATTTCATAATTGTCAAAAAGTGCCATTGTTTTAGGTATTAAGTTAATAGTTAAGTTTTATTTTTGTATCTCTTTATTTTTTTGCCTGTCCGTAATAGGCGTTGGGGCCGTGCTTGCGGTTGAAATGTTTCTCGATAAGGAGAGGATTCATTGTCAAGTCGGGATTAACGCTGAAGGCGATGAACGCCATCTTGGCAACCTGTTCCATGACAACGGCATTGTGAACCGCGTCAGAGGGATTTTTGCCCCAAGCAAACGGGCCATGATTCTTCACAAGCACGCCGGGAGTGTGAACAGGATTCATCCCCTCGAAACGCTTGACAATCACGTTGCCAGTCTCAAGCTCATAGTCGCCCTTGACCTCGGCCTCGGTCATGTCGTCGGTACATGGAATAGCCTGATAGAAATAGTCGGCGTGGGTGGTGCCGATATTCGGAATGTCCTTTCCGGCTTCGGCCCATGCGGTCGCATAGGTCGAGTGGGTATGGACTACACCGCCGATTTCAGGGAACGCGCGGTAAAGGGCAAGGTGAGTGGGAGTGTCAGATGACGGACGGAGATTTCCCTCGACCACCTCGCCTGTATTTAGATCGACAACAACCATGTCGTCGACTGTCATAGTCTCATAGTCGACACCGCTGGGTTTGATGACAACGAGGCCCTTCTCACGGTCAATTCCCGAGACATTGCCCCATGTGAATATCACCAGTCCGTGCTTGACAAGGTCAAGATTGGCACGGAATACTTTTTCTTTTAATTCTTCAAGCATGTTGATTCAGATTTTAAACTTGGGGTGAGAATTATAGATGCGGTCATTAAACCTGTAAAGCGCGGCCCCGCGACGGGAACCGGTCTTGTCGATTTCGCCTGTTTTCTCGATGCAGTCGAGGTCGGCGATACGCTTGCGGAAATTACGCTTGTCTATTGTCTCTCCAAGTATTGATTCGTAAAGTGATTGCAATTGGGAAAGCGTGAAGCTATGAGGCAGAAGGTTAAAACCAATAGGTTCTGTTGAAAACTTACGCCGCATCGTAAAGAGGGCTTTCTCAATCATGGCAGGATGGTCAAATCCGAGAGACGGCATTTCATCAATTCTGACCCACACCGCATTATGTTCGCTGACGCTCTCGAAGTCAAAATCGTCGAGGCTGAGCAATGCATAATAGGCAACCGAGACAACTCGCTCTCCGGGGTCGCGGTCGACTGCGCCAAAGGCACCGACCTGTTCCATGAACACATTGTCAAGGCCGGTCAATTGATAAAGCACACGCCGCGCTGCGTCGTCGACGCTCTCCCCTTCCTGAACAAATCCTCCCATGAGGGACCATTTGCCCTTTTCAGGCTCAAACCGTCTTTTTGTCAGCAATATCGACAACTTACCCTCATTAAGGCCAAAGATAATGCAGTCGACACCGACATAAAACCGCGGGTTATGACCGTAAAATTCTGTCATATACAAATGGATATTGAACAAATGGGGGCGGATAATCTGAAAATCGGGTCACCCGCCCCTTTATTTTTACCAGAAATAGATATAGAACGCAGCTGTGATGCCGAGGATGATTATCGAGTTGACAACATCCCACTTGTTCCAGCTTGCACGGGTTGCAGCACGCTGCTCGGCAGTGGAAGTACCGAATACGAGTCCTTGAATCTTGGCGGGATCGGGAGCCTTGGTGCAAAGCGAGACAATCACGCCCACGCCGAGGCAGAACACGAGCATCCATCCGCAGAAGAACAACCAGTTACAATCATAGAATACATATTGGAACAGGCTGCCGTCACTGCCGGGAACGACATCGGCATTGCTGTAATAAACCTTTGCGCCAAGACGGGTGAGGCCGATGATAAGGCCCGAGAGAAGCGCCCACATACCGCCCATAGCGGTAGCACGTTTCCACAGAATACCGATGAGGAACGCAGCTGCGATACCGGGGGCGAGAACTGACTGCACATCCTGAAGATAGAGGTAGAGCACATCACCGACAGAACGCATAACGGGAATCCACAGGATACCGAGAATCACAATCACAACAGTAGCGGCCTGACCGATGCGCACAAGTTTCTTGGGGTCGGTATTGGGTTTGTAGCGCTGATAAAAGTCGATGGTAAAGAGAGCTGCCGACGAGTTGAACAGAGATGCCAGCGACGACATGAGGGCGGCAAGAATACCGCAGACGATAAGGCCTTTCACACCGGCCGGGAGCAGCTTGGCCACGAGAGTGGGGAAAGCGGCATCGGAGTTGACGTTGCCGTTGGCAAGCATCGGGAGGAAACCTTCACCACCCGCACCGACATATTTCTGATGGATGGCAAATGCAATCATACCCGGGATGAGGAACAGGAAGACAGGGAGAAGTTTCAGATATGCGCCGAAGATTGTACCGCGGCGGGCCTCTTTTTCATCTTTACCAGAAAGGACGCGCTGGACGATGAACTGGTCAGTACACCAGTACCAGAAACCGATTACAGCCGAGCCGATAAGGGCGCCGAGCCAAGGATATTGTTTGTCATTGTTGTCACGGATAAGGTTGACCATAGTGTCGCCATATTCGTTGACCTGAACACCGGAGCAAATTTTCATCATTTCATCCCATCCGCCAAGTTCTTTGAGTCCGAGGACAAGGATGATGAGAGAGCCAAGAAGAAGAATCGGGGTCTGGAGCACGGAAGTGTAAAGCACTGATTTCATACCGCCGAAAATAGTGTAAAGGGCGGTCAGAAGCACGAGGCCGATTGCAGCAATCCAGAAGAAGTCAATTCCCCACAGGGTATCGATGCCGAATACCTGCTGGAACACGAGTCCACCGGCATAGACGGTAACGGCAACCTTGGTCAGCACATAGCTGATAAGGGAGATTGTGGCGAGGATGGTGCGCGACTGAGGATTGAAACGTCGTTCAAGGAACTCAGGCATTGTGTAAACCATCGAGCGGGTATAGAATGGAACGAATACCCAGCCGAGAAGAAGAATCATCCACCCTTGGATTTCCCAATGGGCCATCGCCATACCGCTCGACGCGCCTGAGCCGGCAAGTCCGATAAGGTGTTCTGAACCGATGTTGGAAGCGAAGATGGATGCACCGATTGCTATCCATGTCGCATCTTTGCCGCCAAGAAAGTAGTCAGCGGCATTGTTTTGTTTCTGACGCATTACCCACACGATGATACCAACGAGGGCAATGAAGAACAGGCCGATTACAAGCCAGTCAAGTAGTTCCATAATAATTGCTTGTTTACTGTTGTTAATTTAAGGTTGCAAAAGATTGTCCTTATTTCTCTACATCAAACTTGAAGATGCAGTGGCTTGAATAGGTCTGACCCGGCTCAAGAACGACGGAAGGCCATTCGGGTTTGTTGGGGCTGTCGGGATAGTGCTGGGTTTCGAGGCAGATGCCGGTGCGCTGATTATATACCTTGCCCTGCTTTCCGGTGATTGTGCCATCGAGGAAGTTGCCTGAGTAAACCTGAATACCGGGTTCGTCGGTATAAACAGTCATCTTGATACCGCTTTCAGGCGACATGAGGGTTGCTGCGGGTGTGTTTATGTCACCATTGGTCGAAAGCACCCAGTTGTGGTCATATCCGTTGCCGTTTTTAAGCTGCTCGAAATCGACGGCGATGTCCTGCCCTACAGCCTTGGGGGTGGTAAAATCCATTGGAGTGCCTTTGACCGGGAGGATTTCACCGGTAGTCATGTAGGTTGAATCAACGGGGGTGAAATCAGCCGCATTGATGTAAAGGATGTCGCCGGTAATCTGATTGTCGGGGTTGCCTGAAAGGTTGAAATAAGAGTGATTGGTCATGTTGACAATCGTCTTTTTGTCAGTCTCGGCCTTATAGTCGATGTCGATTGCATTGTCAGCGGTAAGAGTGTAGGTAACGGTAGCAGTCACGTTTCCGGGGAAGTTGTTGTCACCGTCGGGAGACTGGAGGGTAAGAACTACGGTCGAGTCGTTGGGTTGCGAAGCATCGTAAACTTTGTATTGCCATCCTGTCGGGCCGCCGTGGAGGCAGTGACCGAAGTTGTTCTGCGGGAGCTGGATGGTATCGCCGTCAAGAACAATGCGTCCTTGATTGATACGGTTGGCATAACGGCCGATCGACGCACCGAAGTCGGTCTGGTTGTTCTTAGGGAAATACGCGGCTACGCTGTCAAGGCCGAGCACGACATCGCGAAGGTTTCCGTCGCGGTCAGGAGCCATGATGGAAACAATGCGGCCGCCAAAGTTGGTCACGCACACTTCCATGCCGTTGGCATTGGACAAGGTGTAGAGGGATGTCTTTTTCCCGTCATACTCCCGGGCAAAATTTTCAGGATTAAGACCTGACTTCGTCAACACAGGCTGTTGCGTCCCTGTTGAACAAGCACTCAGACAGATAGCCGACACTGCGGCTGCTGCGACAAGTTTGAGATTGCTCATGATACTGTTTTAATGTTGAAGATATTATGGTAATATAGATTCAATCAGGTTGAACGTGATATGTAAAATTTTGCGGCGTGAAATAAGTGTAAATTCAACACTTATTTCACGCCGTAAAGTTACGGTTAATATTTCAAATATTATCAAAAAACCAATATGTTTTACAACATATTTTTCAATTTCCGCAATAGACCCCGCGAGGAATCGGCCGCAGGTTATATTGCGAGGCCATAACCCGGCCATAAGCACCGGCCGAGCGTATCATCAACAAATCGCCTCTCTTCAGAACCGGGAGCCGGACATCTCGGGCAAAACAGTCAGAGGATTCGCATATCGGCCCAACTACGTCATAGGATTGAGTCAATGTGTCGCTGTCAACATGCGCGGGCTTCAAATCGGCATCAGCCTTTTCAATTTTATGATAGGCATTATACAACGCAGGACGTATCAAATCGGTCATTCCCGCATCGACTATCGCAAAACGCTTAACGGTGCCTTCCTTTATATATAGTACGCGCGTGATGAGCGACCCGCATTGTGCTACAATAGACCGGCCGAGCTCAAAATGCACCTTTTGACCCGGATATGCCTTCAACTTATTGCGAAACACAGAAAAATAACGGTCAAAATCGGGAATGGGATGCCCCGACGGATCGGCATAATCAATACCGAGTCCGCCGCCGACGTTGATGTTCCGGAATGTGATTCCCAGCGAAAGATATTCTTCCTGTATCCTGTTTATTGTCTCGCATAGCATTTCAAATGGCTCTGACTCGGTTATCTGAGAACCGATGTGGAAGTGCAACCCTTCAAGAGAAATGCCGGGCATCGAAACGGCGGCCTTGACATGGGCCGGCAGTTGGTCAAGATTGATGCCGAACTTGTTTTCAGACAGGCCCGTGGTTATATATTCATGAGTGTGAGCGTCAATATTGGGGTTCACACGCAAGGCCACGGGAGCCGTCACGCCCAAATCAGACGCAATCGTCCCGATAACCTCAAGTTCCTGCATCGATTCAACATTGAAACACCCTATCCTGGCCTTCAACGCAAGTTCAATCTCCCGGTCGGTTTTACCGACACCGGCAAAGACAATTTTTTCAGCCGGGAAACCGGCGGAAACCGCCGCCTCGATTTCCCATCCGCTCACACAGTCGGCACCAAGGCCCGCACGACTTATGGTTTCAAGAATCTCTTTGTCGGCATTAGCCTTTACCGCATAATGCACACGGAAACGGCTATCGGTCAAAGCCGCACTCATGACAGCCGCAAGCGTCCTGTCAAGGAGACGCATGTCATAATAATAAAAAGGTGTATCCACTGACTTCTTAAATTTTATTTCTTATTTTTAAACAAGCAGTCGCTCAGACGGTTCAAGGCGGCTATCTTGTCCTCACGCCGTATCAGGAACGAGATATTGTAATTGGAACCGCCGTAGGAAATCATTCTGACCGGGATATCGCGCAGTGCCTCGAGTGCCTGTGTTTCAAATCCTGTATTGGTCCATTCAAGATTTCCCACGACACACACAATCACCATATCCCTGTCAACGGTCACCGTGCCAAACTTCTTTAACTCATCGACAATCTCAATTAAGTGCCGTTCCGAATCCACGGTCAAAGAGACACCGACCTCCGATGTGGCCACCATGTCAACGGGGGTTTTGTAACGTTCAAATGTTTCAAAAACCTTTGACAGGAACCCGTAGGCCATAAGCATGCGGCTACTTTTAATCTTGATGGCGATTACGTTGTCCTTTGCCGCGACAGCCTTAATACACGGCATGCCGATTTCACTGTCAATGATTGTGCCATGAGCTTCGGGCTGCATGGTGTTCAGCAGCCGCACGGGGATGTTGTTGACCTTGGCCGGCAGCACGCATGTGGGGTGAAGGATTTTGGCTCCAAAATAGGCCAGCTCGGCAGCTTCCTCATAATGCAGCTGTCCCACAGGATCCGTACCCTCGACAAAGCGGGGGTCGTTATTGTGCATTCCATCAATGTCGGTCCAAATCTGAACTTCGTCAGCATCAATCGCCGCACCGATTATAGATGCCGTATAGTCGCTGCCGCCACGTTCAAGATTATCAATCTCGCCTACCGAGTTGCGGCATATAAATCCCTGCGTCACATAAATGTCGGCATCGCAATACTTATCAAGCAACGACCCGAGATGCATGGTTATATAATTAAAATCGGGTTCTCCGTTTTCACCCGTCTTCATGTAATCAAGCGCGGGCAGCGGCTCGGCGTTCAGGCCGCGCTCGTTGAGCAGGATTGACATCATCGCCACTGACATGATTTCTCCTTGGGCGAGGATTATTTTTTCCTCGGCCTGAGTGAACGGTTCGCGAGCGAATGAACGTATGTAGTTAAAACACGCCTTTATTTCTTTCAGTGCCTTTTCGCGACTTTCGTGATAGTCATAAAGGGAGGCAATAGTCTTGAGATATTTCGACTCAAGCAGGTTGATTGTCTCCTTTGCCCCTGTATAGTTTTTCTTGTAGAGGTAATCTGAAATCTCCACAAGGGCGTTGGTTGTTCCTGACATTGCCGAAAGGACAATTATGTTCTTGCCTCTCGACTGCACTAATGATGCAACGTGACGTATGCGCTCAGCCGACCCGACCGATGTACCGCCAAATTTCAATACTTTCATTCTCTATAGCGGATAAATTATTTTTTAAGCGCAAAGTTACGAAAAAACACAATATATTCCGCACCGCGCCGATAAATAAGACCACGTCATCAAACCTTCTTCGGAGCCTTGACATCGGGGAGCCATGCGGCTATGACTCCGAGAAGCGGGAGTACCGTGCTGACATGGAATATGAATTCAATACTTGTCTTATCGGCAAGCCATCCGAAAAATGCCGCGCCGATACCTCCAAGGCCGAATGCAAGACCGAAAAATAGTCCTGCAATCATTCCCACCTTGCCGGGTTTCAATTCAGTCGCATAAACAAGAATCGCTGAAAATGCCGACGAGATTACAAATCCGGAAATCACGGCGAGAATCACACAGGCAGTCATCCCGACAAACGGCATCAAGAGCGCAAACGGAGCCGCCCCGAGAATCGAAAGCCATATAACGAGCTTGCGGCCATATCTGTCTCCGACAATGCCGCCAACCACAATCCCGACGGCCATTGCGGCGAGAAATGCAAACAGACAGAGCTGGGCATCGCGTATGGACATCCCGAATTTCTCAATCAGATAAAATGTAAAGTAGCTCGTCATACATGAAGTAAAGAAATTTTTGGTCGACACAAGCACAACGAGAATGAACATCGCCATCTTAATACTGCGGGGCGGCAACGCGTCGGCAAGACCGCGGTCTCGCGGCTGGATGTGCGGATTGGCAGCAAGGCGCCGACTGTACCACAACCCTATTCTCGACACAAGCAGTGCTCCCGCTATGGCGGCAACGGTAAACCATATCGTCGCTCCGCGACCATAGGGTATGACAATCAACGCCGCAAGCAGAGGCCCGATGGCGGAACCACCGTTCCCTCCGACCTGAAAAATAGACTGTGCAAGGCCCTTGCGGTCACCCGCCGCAAGCTGCGCCACACGAGATGCCTCGGGGTGAAATATCGACGACCCCCATCCGACAACGCTTACAGCGAGGAGAAATCCGGCAAACCCCGACGCATAGGTCAACAACACCAACCCTGCAAGCGTAAAAATCATGCCGAGAGTCAAGGCATAGGGCCTCGGATGACGGTCGGCATATCTACCGACAAACGGTTGAAGAATCGACGATGTCATCTGAAACACAAATGTAATGATTCCAATCTGCGCGAATGTGAAACCAAACTCATCCTTTATAATAGGATACAACGCTGGGATGACCGATTGTATCATATCATTAAGCAGGTGAGCCGCGCTAACGGCAAACAGCACGGCAAACGCCGTTGTCACCTTGGTACTGGGTGCGGATTGTTGTGACATATTGACAAGTTGAAAAACAGAGGGTTTCCCGGTCGGGGAAACCCTCTGTTCTTATTATTAATGATTACAATTATGCTTCTTCTGCAATTTTCTTGAAATCGTCGAGGGATACCTCTTTCTTGTCAAGGGTAACCGCGTTTTCGATTGCGTTATAAAGCTTGGCAGTGCGAACCTGTTCTTCCACACGGCTGCGCACATCCTTGTTCTGAAGCTGCTCCTTGGCATACTTGGTGATGATTTCCTCGTCAAGGCCAATCATACCGTACTGGGCAAACTGACGGGCAGTCATCATCTTGGTCATGTCGAGAATCTCATCCTCGCTTACCTCGATGCCGAGTTTTTCAAGAAGATTAGCCTCGATAACCTCGTGCTTGATATATTTCCTCTGATCTTCGTAGGTCTTTTCAGGATCTTCGGTTTCGCTGAAGAACAGCTTGGTGATAATGGCTCCGGGAAGTTCCATGTTGTCATATTTTTCCATCATGGCCTTGTCAAACTGGTTGCGGAACAGGATGTGGCTGTTATTTTCAAGTTCGGCAGCAATCATGTTCTTAACCTCTGCACGATATTCTTCCTCATTGTGAACCTTGTCCTCGCCAAATACATTCTTGTAGAATTCTTCGCCAAGTTCAGCGGGCTTGTTGACAATAAATTCACTGATTGTCATCTCGAAATCGCTCTTGACATCACCGGCTATAGCCTTGTCGATGCCGAGCATTGAAGCGAGTTCTCCCGCGTCACCGGCAGCAGCCTTCCAAGGGTTGAACACAACCTTGTCGCCTACTTTCTTGCCTTCAAACTTGGCGGCCTCCTCTTTGTCCTTGAAATAGAGTGGGAACACAATGCCGTTGGTCATCTGGATGGCGCCTTCGTTGACGTTTACGGTACCGTCTTCGTTGAGCTGCATCAAAGTGCCCTTAACGAGTGCGTCAGCCTCCATTTCCTCACCGGGGACTTGGCTGCCAAAACGCTTGCGGAGGCCCTTGTCCTGCTCGTCGATCATCTCGTCGGTAACGGTGATTTCGTAGTAGGGATAGGTCACGTTCTTGTCAAGCTCGATGTCGAGCTGGGGAAGGAGCGCCACATCATACTTGAATTCCTGATCGCCTTCCACGAAAGCCTCTTTCACTTCTACGGGAACGGGGTGGCCCATTACACGGAGCTTGTTTTCACGAATATATTCAAATACGCCACGGTAGACGATGTCGTTAATCACGTCGCTGGTAACGTGCTTGCCAAAACGGCGTTTCAGTTCACCAAATGGGACATGACCTTTACGGAATCCGGGGATTACATGGGTGCGGCCTATTTCTTTGATTTTTTTGGTGACTTCATCCTTATAGTCATTTTCGTCGATTTTGACAGTCAGGCGCAAGCTGACCGAGTCGAGATCTTCTCTTGTAACGTTCATTTTTATCTATATTTAATAAGTAATATTCGTGACAATCGGCTTAAAAAGGCGCGTGCGCGCAATCCAAGCCTCAATTCAGTGTGCAAAGTTACATTTTTTTCTTAATTTTTCAAAACCCAGTGCCAAATTAGTTTTATCTTTGCATCAACGAAATTTAGACGGCATGAATAACATATCTCGAATTATACTCTCTATTCTTGTTTATAGCGCATGTTTCGCCACATTATGGGCCGAAGACTCAAAACGCGAGTTGCGCGGAGTGTGGATAGCGACTGTATGGGGCATCGACTGGCCGCAGAAACAGGGAACCACACACGCCATACAGAAAGCACAGAAAGCCGCGATGACAAAAATTCTCGACCAAGCAGCCGACATGAACCTCAACATGGTGTGTTTTCAAGTGCGCGGCATGGCCGACGCGATGTATGAGTCGTCACTTGAGCCTTGGTCGTCATTCGTATCGGGGAAACGGGGTGTCTCCCCGGGATGGGACCCGCTTAAATGGGTAACCGACGAGTGCCACAGGCGCGGCATGGAATGCCATGCGTGGGTCAACCCGTTCAGATGGAGTTCCGGGACAAAATACGCCTCTGCCCCGGATCTAAAGTGGCAGAAAAAAGGGTGGCTGATGACAATCGGCAAAAACACTATTTTCAACCCGGGCATCGAGGATGTCAGACAGCATGTCGTAGATGTGTGCCGCGAAATCATAACAAAGTATGAGGTCGACGGACTGATTTTTGACGACTACTTCTACCCTCAAGGCATAACTGAAAGTGCTGATGCTCCTGATTACAAACTCTATCTGTCAAGCGAGACACAGATGACAATCGGCGACTGGCGACGTGCCAACATACACAAGACTATCGCCGATGTCAGCTCAATGATTTCCGACGTGCGTCCCGACGTGCGTTTCGGCATCTCCCCTGCCGGTGTTGCGGGCAAAAGCGACACTTCGGCTCCGAAATACGGCATAGACGCAGTCAACGTCAAGGCTTCGGACTGGCAGTGGGCCGATATTTACAGCGACCCGGTCGGGTGGCTATATCAGCACACTGTCGACTTTGTATCGCCTCAGCTATACTGGCCCACCGACCATCCGACGGCACCGTTTGAACCGTTGACCCAGTGGTGGAACAACACAGCCAATGCTCATGGACGGCATTTTTTCAGCAGCCACACACTTGCCGACTATAAGGGCAAGACACTGCCGCGGTCGGAATTCTCACGACAAGTTGAAATGACGCGCCGCCACGCTCCCGGCAATGCCCCCGGATTCATATTTTACAGCGCAAAATTTCTCAACCGCCTCGACCCGGACATGTTTGATGCACCGGCTCTATTGCCTCCCATGACTTGGAAGTCGGTGCAGGCACTCCCCTCTCCCGCCGGAGTGTTCAGCGACGGCAAGGCCATCACATGGGACCCGGTCGCAGCTCCTGTCGTCAGCCGCTGTGACGATGCCGATTGCAAGGCGATAGTAAAATATGCCGTCTATGCAGTCCCCAAAAGCGTTTCAAAGGAAAAGGCCGCAAAAACAGACGGAATCTCAGCCGAATATTTCCTTGGCATCACTTACGACAACAGTTTCACTCTCCCCACGACTTGCCGCCGGGGATATAAATATGCCGTAACCGCTCTTGACGGTTACGGCATGGAATCGGCCCCCTCATGGGATGATTGAGCCTACACAGATTATTTCAACAGGTCTTTTTCTTTGATAAGGTCGACAAACATTTCGGGCGTTTCCGATTCGGGCACGTCGCCATAATTCTTGTGACCGAGATTCTGAACGCTGCACTCGCATTCGCCCAAAACCCAATAGCCTTCCAGCGATTTTTCAAGCGTGAAGTACCGGTATTTGTCACCCATGTTGACAATCGCCCCATACTTGGCATCGGGAATCCTCTTGGGAGTCGGAAAAGTATAGACAACAATATCCTTGTCGGCTCGTTTCATTCTGCTCGCCGACACTGCTGACAAGTCAAAATCACATGCCACCCCCATCATCGGTAAAATAAACTCATTAAGATAACGGGCATCCGAAAGATTGTCCATGAACTCGCTGCTGACACCCATCCGCCCGAGAAGCATGGGAATCAGCTGGTATTCATACTGATACATTGTCAGTTTCGGCACCTCGGCAGCAACCGAATCAGGCATTTCCACACCGGCATCACCCTGTCCGAAAGCCACAGGAGCCCCGCCCGACAACAGCGCGACAGAAAGCAAAATTGTTTTTAGCTGGTTTTTCATGACATTACTCTTTATTTTCGATTCTCAATTTCAGGGTCGCATACATTATAGCCGCAAGGGCGATAAACAGTCCGAGACTGCCAGTCAGCAGCGCAAATGTCTCAAGACACAGCAGAATGTAAATAAACACATATATTATAGTGAGCAGCGCGCCTATCGCTATGGCGATTTTAGCCGATTTCAGTACTCCGCGCATATAAACCGCCACAAGCCCTATCGTCATCACAGACGCAATCAGATAACTGAGGCCAAATGACAGGTGCTCGCTGAGCGAAAGCAGCAACGAATAGAACAATATCAGCGCGAGTCCGACCAGCAGATACTGGAACATGTTGATGGGGTGTTTCATCATAATCTCAGCAAACAGTACGGCAATGAATGTCAACAGAATCACAATAATCGCATATTTCAGTGCTCGGTCGGTCTTCTGATAACGGTCAACAGGGACAAGCATGTCAACCATGACAGCCGATGCGGCAATATCCCCTGAACGGTCTCCGATGAAAGCCTGCGGATAGTCTCGGTTAGTAGAGTTGAGTGTCCATGAAGCGGTAAAATTGCCGTCTTTTACCTCGCGGTCACTCGGCAGAAACATCCCGGTAAACGACGGCGACTTGCATTCTCCACCGATAGTGATTTCATTCCGCCGTCCCACCGGGGCCGCCCCGAGCGACCGGGAACC
Source organism: Porphyromonadaceae bacterium UBA7042 (assembly GCA_002494015.1). GTDB lineage: Bacteria > Bacteroidota > Bacteroidia > Bacteroidales > Muribaculaceae > Duncaniella. Next base: position 29,333 of record DLAR01000060.1, read on the forward strand.
ACGCAGTTTCATCGTTATATTATAAGGTATCGAGACCGAATCAGAGCCGGCGAGGAGAATACCGGTCGATTCCATGCAACCCGACGAGGCTCGGATATTCAAATCTTCCCCATAAACAACGACATCGTCATTTGACGAGTAAACCTGAAGATTTCGACCTCCTTCAAGCTCATATTCTTTGTCTCCGAGTTTCAACGGAGAGATTTCTTCGACACCGCGCAAATCACCGATTCCGATTGTCGCCTGAGTCTCGGCAAACCTATAAGCCGACATGGGGATGCCCAGCTTCTTCAAAGGCTCGATACTGAAACTTCCACCGACGGCCACCTCTGAATTGTAGACCACACACTCATATATGCCCCGATGCAGCACCTGCGACTTAACATCCGCCTTAAAATCCATCGTCTCGGGGAGAAGGCGCACTATGCCCCCTCGGTCATCAGGACAGATGCTGTCATACGGAATAGAAAGCACGGGACCCGAAACGAGCTGCGGGCCGCTCCATGAATAGCTGATTTCATTGACTGTCGAGTCTTGCGCATGTTCACGGTCACTGACCAAAGAGGATATAATCAGATCTGGAATCATCAGCACGGCGGCAATAATGGCGATAAACAGGATTTTCATGCCGATTGACTGGCCACTTTTGCGCTGCGGCACAGGTTGCTGATAATTATAGTCTCTGTAACTGTTTCCATCGTAGGGAGGCGGCACCGACTGACCGTTGCCTGACCGGTTCTGATTGTAGTATTCCATGATAATGTGAGGATTATGGTTATAACTGCAAATATAGCAATTCTCGTCATATCGACAAGCGAAAAATGCCGCAAAACGTCATCTCTCCTGTAAAATATTTGTTAAACTCATTTTGATTTTTAAGAATTTTACTACTTTTGTAGAAAAGTATATCCCATGGCGCCCCTTTTCTCTATCATAACGGTTACCTACAATGCCTCGTCGACGCTTCCCGCAACCCTTGACAGCCTTGCGGCTCAGACATGCCGTCTATATGAGCACCTGCTCATCGACGGTGGGTCAACCGACGGGACTGTGGAAATAGCAAAAAACGCCGGTCTTCCGGGCGCAAAAATAATTTCCGAACCTGACAACGGCCTTTATGACGCTATGAACAAGGGACTCGGCATCGCCGAAGGAGATTATGTAATATTTCTTAATGCCGGAGACTCATTTACATCCCCCGACACACTTGAGCACCTCGCTCAGGCAATCATGGACAACGACTATCCGGGCATAGTCTATGGACAGACTCAGATTGTAGACCGCAACCGCAACATTTTAGGGCCGCGCCATCTGCAAGCGCCCGAGGTTCTGACCCTTGACAGTTTTGCCAAAGGGATGGTAGTGTGCCACCAAGCATTTGTCGTATTGCGGAAACTTGTAGACAATTTTGACACAAGCTACAGATACTCGGCCGATTATGAATGGTGCATCCGTTGCCTGCAGCGCAGCAAACGCAACACTTATCTCCCCGAGACCATAATCGATTATCTTCATGAAGGGATTACGACCGCCAACCACCGGGCGTCACTCGTCGAGCGGTTTCGCATCATGAGCCATTACTATGGATTCCTCCCGACCCTGTGGAGGCACCTCGGCTTTATCCCCCGGTTCCTCCGGCGGCAAAAAGAGGAAAAGAAATTTTAAGAGGACGTTTCATAACAAATGTTTATCCAAAGTGGTGGCATCTTTCAGTCAACTCGTTATT
>DLAR01000012.1 GCA_002494015.1 Porphyromonadaceae bacterium UBA7042
ATGATATGTTTCCGGGGGGTGCGAAACCGCAACCCCCGGCTATTCATAGAATAATCCTTACGGATTAAATATTACTCGGGGCAAAACTGAGTTTTGCAACACCCTCTTAGTTTTTCAGCGAGTAGGTGATGGTGGTGACGACGCGGACTTTTTTGATGTAGGGAGTGTAGTTGTCGCGGTCGCTGATGGAGAACTGACCTTGGTCGGCGCTGATGATTTTGTTCAGCTTGCTGTTGCTGTTTTCGGCAAACTGGAGGGCAGTGGCTTCGGCGTTCTTGATGGCTTCTTCCATCATTTTGGGTTTCATGGCGGCAAAGGAGACATACTCGTAGGTCACCCGTGCGTCATACTGGTCGTTTATAATCGCGATTCCCTCTTTGAGCAGCTCGCCCTGACGGTCGATAAGGCTGCGCACGAGTTTGACATTGCTTGATGTCACGGTCATTGACGAGGTGATGTTGTATCGGTAGGGGGAGCGGTTTTCGCTGTACTGGTTGGCGTTCATGTCGACCACGGTGGGGGCGTTGATTGCGATTTCTTCCGCTTTGATGCCGTTGCTCATGAGAAATTGCTTTATAGCGTCCTGAGTCTGGCCTATTTTCACATACAGGTCGGGGAGGTTGTTTCCGAGTTCGCGTGACAGGATGGGCCAAGTAACCTTGTCGGCGTCAACTTCTATTTCAGAGAGTCCTTTGACTGTCACGCGGCGGTCTTTGTTGGTGAAATTGTCTATGCCGCTTTTGAGGCAGAGTCCTAAAATAACGACAGCGATGGCAAGAATTGTTGCAGGATAAATTTTTTTCAGCATAATAATATCAAGTTAAGTTAAGTTAGTTTTCAAGATTAAACGATAGTAGGTAAACAGAAATCTGAACACTTACTTAGAGGTTGTTTTTAAACGACCTCTTACTTTTTTAATTTTAACATACTATAGGGGATGAGGATGAATGACAGCCTCGGAGAGCGGAGGATATATACACGGAACGTCCCGATGCGCAGTATTGTTTTGATTTCGCTCCACGGAATTGTTTCGGGTTGCGGCAGGCGGCGGTTGTCATCTTCGTCGGCAGGGAGGTAGGTCAGAGTCATCTGTTGGTTTTCGATGATTTCGACCTGTTTTCGCAGTACGGCTCGTCTTGCCTCGGGGGTGAGCATGTAATAAATATAAAATATAGACATCACCATGGGACAGACGATAAAAACAATCATCAGTGCGATAATCAGATACCTCACATCGCCAAGCGAGATGCCGATGCCGGCAAACAAGGCGAGCATTACAGGAAGCCACCAGCCATAACGTGGCAGCCATAACGCCAAAAGACATTTCATGTAGTCTCCCGACGTGGTCGTGAACGGCTTGGTGACAATCATCTGTTTTTACCGTGTAGTTTTGCGATGCTGATTGTCGAGGAAACGGCTCGTCAACCCTCCATAGGCATCGATGCGGCGGTCGCGCAAGAACGGCCACCATCGGCGCACTTGTTCAGAGCGGGTCATGTCGACATCGACCACGGCGATAGCCTCGGCATTGTCAGGGGCGCGATACACGAATTCTCCCTGCGGCCCTGTGACAAAGCTCGATCCCCAGAATTGTATGCCGCCGGTCATTCCCGAGGGGTCTGGTTCGTGTCCCACGCGGTTGACGCTTACAACGGGGAGTCCGTTGGCCACGGCATGGGCCCGCTGGATAGTCACCCAAGCCTCGCGCTGCCGTTGTTGTTCCTCCTTGGTGTCGCTGCTTTCCCAGCCTATGGCGGTAGGATAAATCAGCAGGTCGGCTCCGCACATTGCCATCAGTCGGGCAGCTTCAGGATACCACTGGTCCCAGCATACAAGCACGCCGAGACGACCGACCGAGGTGTCGATGGGTTCAAAACCGAGGTCGCCCGGGGTGAAATAGAACTTTTCGTAATAAGCCGGGTCGTCGGGTATGTGCATCTTCCGGTAGATACCGGCTATCGACCCGTCGCGTTCAAATACCACGGCGGTATTGTGATACAATCCCGGGGCACGACGCTCAAAGAGCGACGTGACAATCACTGTCCCTGTCTCGCGGGCGATGCTGCCGTAAAAATCGGTGACGGGGGAGGGGATGCTGACAGCAAGATTGCAGGTGTCGACATTTTCAGTCTGACAGAAGTAGAGAGAGTCATGCAACTCTTGGTTGACAATGAGTTGTGCGCCGCTCATTGCGAGCTGAATCATTTTTTCGCGCAACCGGGCGCGGTTGTTATCTATGTCGGCAACGTTGTGCTGTTGTATTATACCTACTTTCAGAATCTTATCCATAATCAGAACTTATCGAATGGTTTCACTGTGCCTGTCGGCATCTGCATCGTCACGCAGTGGAGAGAGCCGTGTTGCTTGATGAGGGCACGGCAGTCTATCGGTTTTACCTCATGGTCGGGGAATGCTATTTTCAGCAGTTGAGCGGCCAAGGTGTCTTTGCGCGGCTGATTGTAGACCGGGAGGAGGATTGAGCGTGGCGTTATGAGGAAGTTGGCGTAGGTTGCGGGAAGTATTTCGCCATCTTCAACGATGTCGTCGGGCATCGGCAGCTCGATGAGGTTATAGGGAAGGCCGTCAAGAGTGCGGAACCGCTTTATATCCTCGCGCATCATGGCAAGATTGCCGGTATCGCCGTCATCTTTCGGTCCTACATATATAATGGTGTCATTCGGGGCAAGCCGTGCAAGGGTGTCAACATGGCTGTCGGTGTCGTCACCGGCAATACCGCCGTGATCAATCCACAACACCTGTTTCACACCGAATTGCATTTTTAAGAAATCCTCGATGTCTTCGCGCGAGCATTGTCCGTTGCGGTTGGGCGACATCAGGCATTCCGATGTAGTCATCAGGGTTCCGTTGCCGTCACTTTCCACCGACCCTCCTTCAAGAACGAAGTTCAGCCGGTTGACAAGCGGAGAGCCAAAGGCTCCGGCGGCGTCGAGCGCGCGGTTGATGAGGTTGTCATGGCAGGCGGCAAATTTCAGTCCCCACCCGTTGAACTTGAAATCAAGCAACTCTTTGTGACCGTCCCGCTCGATTGTCAGGGGGCCGAAGTCGCGCGCCCAAGTATCATTGGTGGTTACCGGCAGGAGTTTTACTCTTTCCGGGTCAAACCCGCGCTCGGCAACCAATCGGGCAACGTCAAGGTGCGGTGGCACAAGCAGCAACACCCGTTCATCCTCGCAGATTGCCTTTATAATTTCCGTATAGCAGTCCCTCACCTCGTCGAGCATATAGTTCCAATCGCTCTCCTCGTGGGGCCACGCGAGCAGCACACAGTCATGCTCCTCCCATTCGGCCGGAAATCTCGTTACATTTTTATCAGTCATCATTATAATCCTTTAAAGTATCCCAGATATAGTCTTGGGAATCCAAAAACTCATCGCAGAAATCGAGAAAACCTCTCTTTTCGGAACTGCCGACAATATGGCACCATTCACGGTATTCCTCGTGCAGTTCCTGATTTTCATGGATTAGTTTCTTGAACTCGGCATCAGCAATGTCGACACTTCCATATTGCTGCAGCAGGTTCTTGAAAAAATCGGTTATATCATTCATATACAGATTGTTGTAAGGTGTATTGCTTAAAAGCTGTTAAAATGGGTTTATAGAATTAACACAATAAGCTGATTGATACATCAAATATAGCTCTAACTTTCCAATCCACCAAATAATCGATGAAAAATAACGAATGTCAAGTGCCAATAATAGCGGTCATAGCCATGACTGCCAGTTGTCGCAGGAGGTTTTTATGAAGGCGGCCGTCGAGGTGGAGGGGTAGTTTCGGATTACCGTTTTCAGGTTTCCTAAAATATAAGCGGCTTTCGCGCGGGCCTCGTCGGTCTTGAGCATGGCCGTGGCTGCGGCGACTTCACGGTTATAAACTTCTTCGGTGTGTCTGTGGCCGATTGATTTCTCATAGTCATAAACGAAACCATATCGGTTGTCGGCAAAATCATTGTCACGGTATTGGAGAGCCGGATAGAAAATGCCGGTGCAGCTTCCGCGCCAGTATTGTGTCAGTGCCCAGCATTCCTCCAATGAATTGCGTAATCCGATGGCATACATAAGGCGCGCCAGTCCGCGTTCGTCGGATGTGGAACCATGTTTGATTGCGTGTCGGTAGGAGCGCATACGATGGGCGAAATTCAGTTTTGCGTTAATCTGAGACTGCTGTGGATGTGGGGCGGCAATCGATTCATACTCGATGTCGTAATCGGATACCACTTCCCATCGGGTGGGATAGGCTGTAAAAGGGTCTCGTGAAAGGTAGCGGCCCTTGACGATGTTCATGGAGAGCTGATAACCGGGGCTGACATTTGACAGGTAGCTTATCGCACGGTCGTAGTTTTCTTCTCGCAAGGCGAGTGTGCCGATAAGCTCGTTGTAATAATCGTTGTCGGTTCTCGCCGCTCTGCGCAAGAAACTATAAAGAGGTGTGTCGCTTTTGATTTGTTGATAGGCAGTGGCTAACCGTGCAGAAGAAAGACTTCCCATCAACTGGAAGGAGAGGGAGGAATAGTCGATGCAACGCGGTTGTCGTTTTTGGAATGTTTCGAGGTTGTCGGCGTAGGCGCACAACAGTATGGCTGTGCTGAAATCATTCTGATTCCATAGACGCGGAATCCAGTCGACATAGATGATATTGCGCATTCGACGAATCCATTCATTTGCGTCGGGATTGAAAACGTCGGTTTTCTGCTCAATCCATTTCAGGTCGGAAAGGAGAGAGCCGAGACGGCCTGATCGGGCATCGAGTTTCATTTTGTAGGCCCGTGCCAAGTCTTTTAATTTATCGGTGGAAAATTTCTGTTGCAGAGCGCGGTAAATGTGTCCACGGGCCGTGGTGGTTTTTCCGCAGTACTCGTTATTGCAATAGGCAAGTAGAAATTCCCAGTCGCCTTTGCATGGGATGGACGATTTTTTCAACAGTTGTTCCGCAACCGGCATTACACTTTTCATGAAGGCGGTGTCAGAGGCATTGCTGCGGATATATTCAATCAATTGCGGCGCGGAAGGGTTGTGTCGCGCCATGTACTTCACAGGGTTGTCGCCGGTTATAGACCAGATATCTCCTGACACGGCAAAAATGGAGTCGGCGCGCTTAGTGTGGCCGAGACGGCTCCAGCATCCGGCGGCATATCTCTGCGCCATGCGTTTCATGAGATTCCGGTGTGGAAACTTGCGGAATGCCGAATCGTAGTACTCGATACATCTGTCATACTGCCGGGATGCAAACAGTGCCCTGACCGCCTGAAGGGCGTAACGGTCATTCAGCCGGGAGCTGTTGTTGGAGTTGCACAGGTTGATGATGTCGTTAAAATCACCTGTCTCACGGGTGGAATTCCGACTTGAGGGGTAGTACCACGGAGAGTTGATTTTTTCTCGTCGTTCTTCAAGAATCTTGGCTGTCCTCAGAAATTCCCGCACTTCCTCGTCGGCGGTATTGTTGATGTAAGTGTAAAATAGATTGGAAGTCTTGTCGGGATGATCGCCTGTACACTCGTCAAACCGGGCGCGGGAATCGTGATATACTGCCTCCTCGATGTCGCGCAGAGGGATGCGGGCAGAAGTCTGACTCTGCCATAGCCGCAGGTTTTCATTGCGGTTATAACAGGACATGGATTTATGCGTTCCCGAGAGTGCGAAAAATTCGGGAGTAGGGATTATCGGAGAAAACGGTCCGCAAGCTATCGCGGGGAGGATTGTGCACGGCAGCAAGAGGTTAACGAGAAGACGAGAAGATATGTTGGATTTCATCATCGGAATAGTTAGAAAGATTTGAGGAATCAAGATGATAAATAATATTGGAGTGGGGGATTAGCGAGAGTCTCTGTTCAATCATATCCCTGACTTTTTCAATGTCGTGTATAGAGGATGTCTCGGAACGGATTAAGTCGCCGGTGCGGATAATGCGGTTGTTGTGGGGAATATCCTTTTTGGCGACATAGGAATTGATGTCAGCTCGGCTGAAGGCTGTCGTATCAGAGAGATTCAATCCATTGAGCAGTCCGATGAAACGCCTGTTCCGGAAAAGGAGCTGCCAAGAGTAGGTCGGATAAGCTATATCCAAGTGAAGCGAGAAAGATGAAAGGTGTTTCAGATAGGGTTTCACATCGGCGGCATCAATTATCGAGTTAACCGCGTCGGGGTCATTGAAACTGCCGGTGTTGTAAACCATGAGTACGCCGTTGTCGACCGGCGGCACTTTCCCTGAGAGCTGATGAAGGCGTATTGTCGAGCTGAGCCTCCACGGTAATTTCAGCTCCTTGAGAATGTGCCTCACCGAATCGCACAAATTGAAAAATGACTTCTCGGTAGAAGTCGTCCAGTCACAATCGAGCTGGATTTCATGCACGCCGGGCAGATTGTTGTACTGACACATGTTGCGCACCCGTGTCACAATATTGGAAGCGAGTGTCCCTTCCTCACCGTTCATTGCCTTTAACGCGTCGAGTGTGATATAGACCACGGGAACAAATTCCATATCGGAAAATGAACGGTTCATTTCAAAGTATTCAGAATCGTCAATTTTTACGGTAGCATTAGGGATTGTCTTGTTTTCTACCGACGAGGCACAGTGGTCAACCGATACATCAAACATGCGCAGATATATGCGTCCTATATTGTGCCGTTTCAAGAGTGAACGCTCGGCACTGTCGAGGCGGAACACCGTTTTCCAGTAGTAAACGGCATTCTTTTCAGTGAGAATCGGAGGTGTGACCGATTCTGCCGGTGATTTCTTTGGCGGATTACATGCGGTTATTGCTATCAGCAGTGTCGTAATGACAGAAACGAGATTTTTCATGCCGCAAAATTGAGCATAAAAAGTCGCGGTGCAAAGGAAAAATCTATGGGTTGTATGAAAGGTGTGTGTGGCTGTATGAAACGGTTAACGGCCTCCTATCTCCACACGATATAATTTATGTTTTCCCACTCGTTACGGTTGTCGGGCGAAAAAAGAGTAGTAACCCCGGATGAGTCCACATAAAATCCCGATGAGTCGGCCCCTACAAGGTAGATGGCATTGCGGACCCCGGCATCAATGAGAGACTGGGAGAAATCGTGGAATGTAACCCTTTCATGAGTGAAAATAACACTGATTTCGCCATCGATTTCAGCCAGAGCTTTACGCTTGGCTTTGCCTTTTGGCTTGTTTTCGACCATCTGGCTTCCGACGACAAGAGGATACTGTCTGAAAAAATATCCGTCATCAGCAAGAGCCTGTTCGAGCATGGGTGTCGCGTCGGCAACACCGATGGTTATTTCACCATTTATAATAGAGCAAAACCCGGCTTTAGCCTCCCCTTTGCTGACAAGGTTTCCGTTAACGACGAATGTTCCCGCAATCATCCCGTTGTCACCTCTCACATCGGCAGCCTGAACGGCCAAGACGGCAGCCGTGTCGTTCAAAACGTCGTTGCCGACAGATAAAACAGGTGTGGCATTCCGTGGGGTGAGAATCCCTAAGCGGGTACCGTTTGCAACGGTGTCGCGTAAAGTCGTGAAGGCTTTTGCCGGGACAACCGAATCGGTGGTCACGGGTGCGACAGGCTCGGAAAGGGCGCTGTCATCAGGCTTGGACGCAAATTTCGTGGAAAAAATAACCGCGGCAGCAATGCCGACAATGAGCAGTGCCGCGATAAGGACACGCGGAAAAAAGTTGTGCTTGGATTTTTTCTTCGGTTCGTCGCCCGTCGCGGAAATGACACGGATTTCGTCATCGTCAATATCAATATGCTTGTGGCTCATTTCTATATCTCCTTTTCCATTAATTCTTTCAGTGCCCTTAATGCCTCCTTGGATGCCGATACCTCGTGACGGAACGTGCGGCAGTCAGAGAGTATCATTTTTTGCCGCAGAGGATTTATGAAAGCAATGAAATCACGATTAACAATCAGACTCTTGCCAATGCGGATGAAACGGTTGTCATCCTCATCAAGCATATCGGCAATGCGTCTCTCTATCTGCCCCAATTGCATTGTCAGGGTAAAATTCCCACTGTCGGCCAAGGTGATGGTCGAATAATTGCCATCGGCAGTGACAAATACCACTGCGTCGGTGGGTACTCGGATAATTTCCGAGGAAGTGGTGAAAACAAGACGCTTGCTCATGAACTTCATGATGCAAAATTAATAAAATTAGGCGATACTTGTATTCTTTTCTGTTATCGAATCTCGGGGCGGCGGGGCGGTTTTAATTACAGCGGGCCGGAGAATTTTTTTACTGGGTTGCCGCGTTGGAGCGAGTCGTGCCGAGTCCATTGCCGCTTTTGTGAATCGGCCAGTTTCTGCTTGTGGGTTTCCTGAAGTTTTAACATCAGTCTTTTTCTTGCGAGGGCCTTGTTTTGAGACTGGGAGCGTTCATCGGAGCATTTTACCGACAGTCCTGTCGGAACGTGGGTTGCGCGCACTGATGTTTCGACTTTGTTGACGTTCTGGCCTCCTTTGCCTCCTGAGCGGCATGTCTCGTATACTATATCCGCGTCGTTTATGGAAGGGATTTCCACCTCGTCGAAGAAGTCGATGCCGACAAACCAGTTGCTGCGCCGGTGGTTGGGGCGGTAGGTGTTTCCGGTGGAACGCCACAGCACTGTTCCCTGCCATTCTTCGATTACCGACGGGGGAATCGGGCCGGTGCTGACAAATGTCATCGACATGTAGCACCCGTCAAACTGATTGTGGGGTTCGTGGTCGACAAGTTCAAGCGTGGGAACGGCTTTCAGCAGTTCTTTTGCGACGAGAGTCACTGCGCGGGCACATTCGACCGGGCCGCGTCCGGCGGTGATGATTATATATTTTTTACTTGGAAGATGTTCCATTGTCTTTTATGTTGAGTCTGGGTTTGACTATTGAAATTATCTCTACCGCCGGGCGTATCAGCGTTAAAATTTCGTCGGTGGCTTTGTAGGCCATCGGGGATTCGTCGAGAGTGCCTTGGCCGAGCGATGTAGTGAATATTCCTTCCATCGAGCTTTCAAAATCGCTCAGTGAAATCTGTTTTCTCGCCTGTGTCCGCGACATTATGCGTCCGGCGCCGTGTGGGGCAGTGTTCAGCCATTGTGGATTGCCTTTGCCCTCGCAGATAGCGATGCCGTCGCGCATGTTGAACGGTATGGCGACTTTGCGGCCTTCCGATGCGTCGATTGCCCCTTTCCGCAGCATGGGTGTCTCGTCGGTAACCGAGATGTAGTTGTGGGTGGTGAAAATAGATTCGACACATTTTGCCTTGCAGGTTTTCTTTAGAACGGCAAATATGCGGTCGCGGATAATGTGGTGGTTGTAGAGCGCGTAGGCCTGCGTGATTATCATATCTGACAGGTAGCCGTTAAGCGCGTCGCCCCACAGATAGCCGACATATTTCGCCCGCTTGGGATTCCTTGCGATATTTTGCCAGTAGGTGGCGACTTTGACACCGAGATTTCGCGAGCCGCAGTGCAGAGTCAGCCAACCGTCGCCTGAATCAGTATCTTCCCCGTACTCGATAAAATGGTTGCCTCCACCGAGTGATCCGATGCTTTTGTAGAAAATGCCTTCCTGAAGTTTTATGCGTCGGCAGAAGTCGGAGATAAAGCGGGCGTCGATGCGGGGAGCCTCGTTGATGAGATCGGGAGCACCGGAGCGCGCTTTCAGGTACATGGAGTTGAGAAAACGAAAGAATTCTTTCTCGTTAAGCGAATTTTTGGGACAGATGTCGGTTCCGGTCGGGATGATTTCGCGGATGCGGTGGTCGAGCAGTGGGAAATCGTCGGGATTGACGGTCGCTGATAACCGGTGCATAGAGATTGTACAGCCTATGTCGACACCGACGTGGTCGGGGTTGACATACATCCCTATTGGATAGGCAGTGCCGACATTGCATGAGCTGCCGGCATGAACATCGGGCATCTGCACGATTCTTGTCTTCTCAAAGGCCGGGTGGTCACATAGTTCTGTCACCCATTTCAAGGCCGAGTCCTCGATATTGTCGGTGAAAATTTCGGCCGAAGTTGTTTTTCCTTGTATAATCATAACTGTTTGTTGAAATTCTTTGGCAAAATAAAAACAGCGGTGCGCAACGGATTTGCGCACCGGCGAAAATTTGATTAGATTTGCAAAAAAAAATAGCCATGCCACTCAATCGCGCCGCTTTAATCAGAATTTCTACTATTGACAGATGTCTGCAAAACCGTTATCGCCGGTGGACCATTGACGACTTAATCGATGCCTGTACCGAGGCGCTTGCCGAGTATGAGGGACGCAGCAACCGTGTCAGCCGACGGACTTTCCAGAACGATCTGGCACTGATGCGGAGCGACCGGTTAGGGTATAACGCACCGATTGTGGTGCGTGACAACAAATATTATGAATATGACGATCCGGAATACAGCATCACCCATCTGCCTCTTAACGAGGAGGGGCTTGATGCGCTCAACTCGGCACTCGACATACTGCGTCAGTTGCAGGGTTTCCCGCAGCTTGCGTCGTCGATTGACATTATCAGCAAACTCAATGAGCAGATTTCGCGCCATACCGGCGCGTCGGCTCCCGCAATGGACATGGAGCATGTCACCGGTTATCGCGGCGAGACGTTTATCGGTGTGATATATGACGCTGTGCGCAAGCAGCAGACGATTATTATAGAATATAGGTCGTTCAAGGCAAAGCAGGCCGAGACGGTTACGGTTTATCCTTACTTGCTGAAAGAATACCGTAACCGATGGTTTCTGATAGGGGAGAAAGTGTCCAATCACACCCCGCAGGTGAATATCTACGCGCTTGACCGCATACTTTCCGTAGAGGTTGATCCGGAACACCCGTTCAAAAAATGCACGGATTTTGACCCGGCGCATTTCTTTGATGACACAATCGGTGTCACGCGGCTGATTAATGACCGTCCCCGCCGGGTCGTCATAAAAATAGACCGTCAGCAGGCACCTTATGTCGAGTCAAAACCGTTTCACAAGTCCCAGAAAGTCGAGCAGCGATTCCGTGACGGCAGCATACAGCTGTCGCTCAAGGTGGTAATCAATAACGAACTTGAGCGTCTCATCCTCGGTTACGGGGGACATGCCGAGGTTATTGCTCCCCCCGAGTTCCGACAGCGGATAGCTGAAAGCATCCGCCGGGCGGCTGCAAGATATGAAAAGGACTAAGACTCCGTTGCCCGGCGTTGACAACTATTGGAGAAGGGTCTTAGATTAAACATTCTCGTATATTTTTGCGAAAAATGAAAAATAAAATCTACTACGCATAATGATTGCGCAGTAGACGTGTAGCTTTGCATCAACAATAATGAAAAAACGGTATAGATTATGAAAACGATAGAAGGCTATGACGTGAAAATTTTCACTGACAATGTTGACGACAATGCGATTGCCCAAATAAAGGAATTGCTTTCGATTGATGTGTTCTCTGATAAAAAAATCCGCATTATGCCCGATGTCCATGCCGGGAGCGGTTGCGTGATCGGCTTCACCGGCGACCTTGGCGACAAGGTTATCCCCAACATCGTCGGGGTTGACATAGGCTGCGGAATGAGAGTTCTTAAACTCGGAAAAATCGACAATATCGACTTCCATGCCTTTCATCAGCACATCCGTGACAACGTGCCGTCGGGGATGACAGTGCGCGAGGCGCGGTTAGGGTTCAAGCCGCTGACGGGCGAGGAAATGGAGATTTATCGCGAGGCCAAGCAGATTGTCACCTCTCTGTATTGTTATCGTGACCTCAAAGATAGCGGGCGAATCAACAAAGCCATCGGGTCGCTCGGCGGCGGAAACCATTTCATTGAGCTTGACCGTGACGACGATGGCAACGTGTACCTTGTCATTCACACCGGGTCGCGCAACCTCGGGAAGCAGGTGGCCGACCTCTATCAGGCCAAGGCGGTCAAGCATCTTACCGAAGGGGCCGATGAACTGGAGACAACCATTCGCCGCACTATCGACGAGTACAAGGCCGCAGGCCGCCGTGCCGAGTTGCAGGCGGTGGTAAAGGAAATGCGCAAGCAGTCGCGCGGTGCGGAGCCGTCACTTCCGGCAGCCCTCTGCTACGTCGAGGGGGAGGCCCGCGGGCAGTATCTCCATGACATGCGTCTGTGTCAGCGATGGGCCGTGTTGAACCGAAAGCTCATATCGCTGTTGCTGATGAAATTTTTCCCTGATGTTGCTGTCTTGGATGAATTTGAATCGGTCCACAACTATATCAGCGACGACAACATAATCCGCAAAGGCTCGATTTCGGCAGCCGTCGGCGAGAAGTGCATCATCCCGCTCAACATGCGTGACGGCTCGCTGCTGTGTACCGGCAAGGGAAACCCTGAATGGAACTGCTCGGCGCCACACGGTGCGGGACGCGTATTGAGCCGTACCCAAGCCTACGAAAAAATAACGATGGCGGATTTCGAGGCATCCATGACCGGTATTTATTCCGAATCAGTGACTGAATCTACCCGCGACGAGTCGCCGATGGTCTACAAACCGGCCTCGGAAATCATTGCCAATATCGGAGATACGGTCAGCATCGATGCGATTATCCGCCCTATATTCAATTTTAAGGCATCTTAGTGAAAATAAATCCGGACCTGTCTCGGGAAATGTGACAGGTTTGGATTAAATTTGCGGTGCCATAAAACCAATAAGATATGAACCAACTGCAAAAATACACTTGGCTGATTGACACAATCCGCCGCGCCGGAAAGATTACCCATAAGGAGCTTTCGGCACGATGGGAGCGTAACAAAGATCTGAACGACAGTCGTCCGCTCCACCGTGCCACGTTCAACCGCTGGCGCGAGGCTATTTTTGAGCACTTCGGCATCATTATCGACTGTCAGACGGTGGGTGGATACCTATATTATATAGCCAATCCCGAAGATATTGATGAGGACCGTCTCAAAAAATGGATGCTTGACTCTTTTGCCGTCGGAAACATCATCGGTGAAAACCTCTCGTTAAAGGGGCGGATTCTTGTCGACGCGATACCTTCGGGGCGCGACCATCTGACCGCATTGTTGGAGGCGATGAAGGAGAATCGCGTGGTTAACATCACCTATCACCCCTTTAAAAAATCCTGCAGTAGCACGTTCCCGATTGAGCCTTACTGTGTGAAACTGTTTGAAAACCGGTGGTATGTGCTGGGTTATAACGCATTCCATGACGATGTCAGGCTTTACTGCCTTGACCGGATAGAGAGTGTCGAGGTTACCGACAGTGAGTTCAGACTGCCGAAAGATTTCTCGGCCGATGCTTACTTCGATACAGCCTACGGGGTGGTGGTCGGATATAACATCAAGCCTGAGCGCATCGTAATCCGCGCCAACGAGAATCATAAGCATTACTTGAAATCTCTCCCTTTGCACCACAGTCAGAAATTGATAGATGACTGCGGCGAATATGCCGATTTTGAGTTCTATCTTTCCCCGACCTACGATTTTGTCATGAAACTCCTCCAGTATGGCCCGATGATCGAGGTAATCGAGCCGCTTTCACTCCGTGATACCATGAAAGGCTGGATTGAAGATATGTATGAACTTTATAACGAAGAACAACAATGAATAAATTGAACGATTTTGAACCTGATTTATGGAAAATGCCAGTGAATTTCCGCGTAATCGGCTATGGCGAGGAACTGTCATCGGTCATTCAGCAGATTATGAGGTTGTTTAATAACAAATGTTAATCCAAAGTGGTAGCATCTTTCAGTTAACTCGTTATTGCACAGAGGGAGCATAGCTG
Source organism: Porphyromonadaceae bacterium UBA7042 (assembly GCA_002494015.1). Lineage (GTDB taxonomy): Bacteria > Bacteroidota > Bacteroidia > Bacteroidales > Muribaculaceae > Duncaniella. Next base: position 13,727 of record DLAR01000012.1, read on the forward strand.
GGGCTATGTGACCGAGGTGTAAT